>SYAA01000041.1 GCA_005789055.1 Actinomycetota bacterium | reverse complement strand
TGCGAAGCCTGGCCCAGATGTGGCCGTACACCTCGGGGACGGTGCAGCGGCCCGTCACCGGGCACGAAACCATGTTCCTATCCCAGATGCCCTACGTCCCGCTGGGCGACCTGCGCACAGTGGTCTCCTATCCGGCCAAGTCTGGCGAGATCAGCGACGAGGATCTGCAACAGGTGCTGTCCAAGGTGGCACTGCCACATCTGGCGAACCGGCTCAACGTCGAGGAGGACTGGGCCAAGGTGCTCTCCCCCGGCGAACAGCAGCGGGTGGCATTCGCCCGGATCCTGCTGACCCGTCCCAAAGTGGCGTTGCTCGACGAAGCCACGTCGGCACTCGACGAGGGTCTGGAGTGCGTGGTCTACGACCTGGTCCGCACCGAACTGCCCGACATGGTGCTGATCAGCGTCAGCCACCGGCCGACGATAGACCGCTACCACCAGCAGCACCTCGAGTTGCTCGGGGACGGTGCGTGGCGACTTGGCCGGGTCGACGATCCCGAACCGGCTCCGGTCTGAGCGAATGCCTGTAAGGCTGGGCCGCGATGGACACCTACGAGCCCTCCCTGGACTGGGCCAACGAGATCCCGGCCTCGCTGCTGTGGGCCGGCAAGGCCTGGCTGATCACCGCCGCGGCCACGCTCATCGTGCTGGTATTGCTGGCCCGCTACACCACCTGGGGCCGGCAGTTCTGGCGGGTCACCGGCGGGTACTTCCGGGGCCGCGACAGCGTCGTGGTGTGGGTCTGGCTCGCGGTGCTGCTGTTCTCCACGTTGATCGCGGTGCGACTCAACGTGCTGCTGAGTTACTTCAGCAACGATCTCTACTCATCGCTTCAGGTGGCCTTCGAGGGCCTCGGCGCCGGGAACGAGGTCGTGCGCCAGTCCGGTGTCAGCGGATTCTGGATCGCCATCGTCACCTTCATGCTCATCGCCGCGCTGTACATCAGCCGCGAGTTGATCGACATCTACCTGACCCAGCGCTTCATCATCCGCTGGCGGGTGTGGCTGACTGACCGGCTCACCGCGGATTGGTTGGACGACGAGGCGTTCTACCGCGGCCGCTTTCTGGACGAGCCGATCGACAACCCCGATCAACGCATTCAACTCGACATCGACTCCTTCACCACCGGAACCGGACAGGGCACCAACACCCCCAGCGTCGGAACGACGTCGACGCTGCTCTTCGGTGCGATCAACGCGATGGTCTCGGTGGTGGCCTTCACCCCGATCCTGTGGGAGCTGTCCGGACCACTGACCTTCTTCGGCTGGACGCTGGGTCACGCCCTGTTCTGGATCGCCCTGCTCTACGTGTTCGCCACCACGGTGGTCGCGTTCTGGATCGGCCGGCCGTTGATCAGGTTCAGCTTTCGCAACGAACTGACCAATGCGGCATTCCGCTACGCCCTGGTTCGCCTTCGCGACGCCGCCGAGTCAGTCAGCTTCTACCGCGGTGCTCGCGCCGAAAAACAAGTCCTGCGAACGCGTTTCATGGACATCATCGCCAACTACCGCCGGTTCGTGGTGCGAAGCCTGGCACTGCTCGGCTGGAACCAGTCAATCAGCCAATTGATCAATCCCCTGCCCCTGATCGTTCAGGCACAGCGACTCTTCAAGGGCCAGATCACCTTCGGCGACGTGACGCAGTCGGCATCGGCATTCAGCAGCGTGCACGACTCACTGTCATTTTTCCGAGCGGTCTACGACTCCTTCGCCTCCTATCGCGCCACCATCATCCGTCTCGACGGGCTCGTCGACGCCGACCAGCGCGCCGTTGCGCTGCCCCGCCTGCAGGCGCAGGAAAGCACCGACGGCGCCCTTGAACTCTCCGATGTGCAGGTTCGCAACCCGAATGGCAGTGTCCTGATCACCGGCTTGGATCTGCGGCTGGAACCGGGCGAGTCGTTGGTCATCACCGGATCATCCGGATCCGGCAAAACCACCCTGCTGCGCAGCATCGCCCAACTGTGGCCGTATACCTCCGGCACCCTGCGGCGTCCCGACGGCGAGGGCGATGCGATGTTCCTCTCCCAGGTGCCGTACCTGCCGCTCGGTGATTTGCGCGCGGTGCTGTCCTACCCGAACGTCGAACGCGAGATCAGCGATGCCCAACTCGCCGCCGCACTCGAGGAGGTGGCGCTAGGCCATCTCGCCGACCGGCTCGACGAGAACAACGACTGGCCAAAGACGCTCTCACCCGGCGAGCAGCAGCGGATCGCGTTCGCCCGGGTTCTGCTGCACCGGCCCACAGTGCTGTTCCTCGACGAGTCCACGTCGGCGATCGACGAAGGCCAGGAATTCGCGCTCTACCGGCTGCTGCGGGACCGGCTGCCGGACACCATCACGGTGTCGGTCACCCACCGCGGCACGGTCAAACAGCATCACGACCACCACCTGCGCCTGCTCGGCGGGGGCGACTGGGAGTTGGCCTCGGACTAGCCCGCCGCGGCGTGCGCTACAGCGTCGACGCGCCCGCCGCGGCGTGCGCGCCCGCCCGGCGGCCGAAGAATGAGCCCTCGCCGAGTTGCGTCCCGCTGGAGTACCCCTTGCCGTCCTGGGCGATATTCGACGCGCACGTCCCCGCGGCGTACAGGCCGCTAATCACGCGGCCGTCCTCCCCCAGCACCTCGCCGTCGACGCTGGTGGCCAGTCCGCCGACGGTGAAGCCCGAGTACATCGCCTTGCCCAGCGACAGATCGAAGACCGCCCACGGTCCGTTGTCTTGTGGCGCAAGGTATTCCGGTTGTTTATGAAATTCCGGATCCTCGCCGGCGGCAGCATGCGTGTTGTAGTTCTCCAGCGTGGTGGCGAGGTTTCCCGCCGGTATTCCCAAGGCTGCCTCCATCTCGGCAACAGTCTCGTAGCCGTCGATGAACTTGATCAGCGGGAAGTCGGGCCGCTGCAGGTGGTCCTCGTCGACGATGAGGAACGCGGCGTGGTCGGGCTGGTCCATCACGAAACCCGACGTGCGCGAGTGGTAGGAATCCTCGGCCACGAACCGTTTGCCGAGTTTGTTGACGATGAGTCCAGTCAGCAGGATCGCCGGCGGGTACACCGGTGCGGTGATGAACGACTGATCCATGTGTTTGGTGGCGCCGCCGACCGAGACACCCAGCCGAATGCCCAAGCCGTCGTCGTAGGTGTTGCCCAGGACGAACGGCTTCTCGGCGAGTTCCGGGGTGTAGGTGGCCACCATGTCGGGGTTCATCACGAATCCGCCCGCAGCGATCACCACGGCGCGGGCTCGGATGGCGCCGGTCTCGGCGAACCGTTTCCACGCCACCCCGACGACGCGCCCGTGCTCGGTCACCAGGTTCGTCGCGCCGGTCTCGTAGCGGATCTCGACCCCGAGTTCAGCCGCCCGCTTGACCAGCAGGTCGATCACCATGGCCGCGCCCTGAGTGTCACCGGGCACCGGAACCTTGTGGCCGCGCGGAGCGGGAACCGCCATGTCCTTGTACGGCCACACCTTCTCGTTGCCGGTGTACATCAGGCCCTCGGTGCCGGGTTGGATCACCGCTTTGTGCGGGAAGTAGCTGCGCTCGAAAGCGATGCCGAGATCCTCGAGCCAGTTGAAGTGCTCGACGCTGCCCTCGCAGTAGGCGCGGATCTTGTCGTGCTCGGGCTCCCGCGACATCGCGACCAGGTACTTGTACATCTCCTCGGCGGTGTCGGTGTGACCGGTGGCTTCCTGCACCGCGGTGCCACCGCCGAGATAGAAGTGCCCGCCGGCCAGAGCGGTCGTACCGCCGGCGACGGCGGCGCGTTCCAGAACGAGCACCCGGGCACCGGCCGCGGCCGCGGTCACCGCCGCACAGCCGCCCCCGATCCCGAAGCCGATCACCACGACATCGACCTCATCGGACCACTCGGTCACCGACTCGGCGTCGATTGTCGCGGGAATATCAAGGCCGCTCATGGGTGCCCGGCGGCGGGTTCGTGGTGTGTCATTCCGCTGAGGATATCTGCGGCGTCGGCACCTGGCTAGAACGTGTTCTAGTTCCCGGCGGTCCGGCCTGCGGTAGTGAGCAGATTGCCGAGCGCGGCGCCGTCGGCGGCAGCCTGCTGGTTCGTGGCCTGCCAGGAGACCGCGGCGGGGAACTGGCCCCACGTGCTGTTGAAGATTCCGACCAACACGGCGCGGCCGTCGGCGGTCAGCGTGTAGACCGGGCCGCCGGAGTCGCCCTTCTGGCTGACCACACCGTTGGTCATGGTGAACCAGCCGTTGTTGACCCGTTCCACGGTCCCGCAACTCTCACCGGTGACGATGCCGAAGTGACAGACGGGCTGGCCGGCCGACAGTGGCGGGGCGGGATCGGCCACCAGCGGGCGGCCACCCGGGAGGGCGTTGGTGATCGAGACATCGGCGGCCAGACTGATCGTCTCGTAGTCCGAGATCACCTCATCGACGCGGACCACCGAACCGTTGGGGGTGTTATCCCGCGAAGAGGTCACCACCCCGATGACGCGGCCAAGTCGGTCGGTGACCGGGCCGGCGCCGCGGCAGTGTCCCGCCGAATAGCCCACCCGCGCGATCGGATCGACGAATCCCAACGTGCAGATCGTGGACTGCTGCCGAATCTCCATCCCGGGCGACACCGTGACGCCGACCCCGGTCGGCACCGGCAAGGCCCAGGTCACGTCGTCGTCGGCGGAGGCGACCGGGATCAGGACAGCGGCCATGGCGCCGGCGGCGAGGACGAGAGATCCTAGGAAGCGGGCCAAGGTACACCTCGATCGGTCTCGGACGCGCGAACGGCGCGGTCGCAACAACGTGTCGACTGTGTATCGGGGTTTCGTCCCGATCGTTACCAACCAGTGATTGCGGGTCCGCGCCGTCCGGCGTAGAGCGACCTGCGGTGCAGGTCAGGGGATGTTGATGACCTGTCCGACCTCGATATGGTCGGGGTTGGCGATGTTGTTGAACTTGGCCAGTTCCTGGTAACGGTTGCCGTCGCCGAGGTACTGCTTGGCGATGTTGAACAGCGTGTCACCGCCAACGACGGTGTGGGTGCGGACCTCGGCGGCCACCGGGGCGATCTCCACCTTCTCCTCCACCAGTGGCGGCGGCGGGGCGTCGGTTTCGGTGCGCGAGGACCAGACTGAGCCGTCAGCGGCGTAGAGCACCAGGTTCCGGTCGTCCTGGAGGACGAGTTTGACGTCCTTCTTGCCCTTGGTGTCGGTGTGCCAGACCGGCTTGTCGCCGGCATAGACCACGAAATTGCCGTCGGACTGGACCTCAGCGCGGTCGGCGCCCTCGCCATTGGTGCCGGCCGCCCAGATTGCCTCTCCGCGCACCGCGAGGACGAGGTTCCCATCGTCCTGCAGTGTCAGGGTGTAGGCACCGTTGCCGGAGGTGAGCGAATCGCCCCGGCTTAACTTCTGTCCTGCGGTGAGTGTGTCTCCCACGAGTTTCTTTTCCTCCTCTAAACCACCCTCTTACCCGGGCGGGCTGGCTAGGAGCCTACTGGAGGAGCGCCCTCAGGAATCAAAGCCCAACCCGAGGCGGTCCAGGGTGCGTAACACCAGGTTGCGCCGACCGCCGTTGTGGTCGGCGCGATCCAACGATCGCCGGGTGATCCCGATACCGATGCTGGCCAACGGCTCGGGCGGGAACGGCAACGGCCGCTTGCGGACCATCTCCAGTTCGGTGCGCTCGGTCCGGTGCCCCTCCAGCAAATCCAGACAGACGTCGGCGGCGAACCGGGATGCCCCCACGCCCAGTCCGGTGAATCCGTTGACGTACGCGATCCGCCCGCGGCCGGCCAGGCCCCAGTGCGCACAGAACCGGGTGCTGGTGTCGATCGGTCCGGCCCAACGGTGGCCGAACCGGACATCGTCAAGCTGCGGGAAGGTGAGGAAGAAATGCGCGGCGATCTTGCGGAACGAGTCCGGGCGGTCCTCATGGCGTGGATCGACGCGGCGTCCCCAGTGATACATCGCGTCATAGCCGCCCCAGAGGATCCGGTTGTCGGCCGAGAGTCGGTAGTAGTGGAACTGGTTTCCGCTGTCGCCGATGCCCTGGCGTGACCGCCAACCGATGCGGCCGAGTTGCTCCGAGGTCAACGGTTCGGTGCCGAGTACGTGGTCGTAGACCGGCACGGTGTGTAACCGGTTGCGCCGCAGGAGGCTGGGAAACACGTTGGTGGCCAGCACCACTCGCTGGGCGGTGATCGTCGCGGCCGCGGTGGTGACGGCGACGCCGCCGGCCTCGGTCGTGATCGCCCGGGCGTCGGTGTGTTCGTGAATCCGCACACCTTTTTCGGTGCAGGCGCGGGCGAGTTCGAAGACCAGTCGCGCCGGGTCGACGATCGCGCAGGTCTCGGCGGCGAACAAGCCGGCGAGATAGGTCGGGGAGTCGACTTCGGACCGGACCTGCCCCTGGTCGAGGAACCGGCCCTCACCGGCGGCGGCCGCCTCCCGCAACCAGGGCACCTGATGTGCTTCGGTGGCCACGTTGAGCATGCCGGCTCGCTGCCAGTCGACGTTCATGCCGTATTTCTCGATATCAGCCTGCATGCCGTTGAGGTTGTCCAGGCCCAGGCGCTGAAGTTGATCGAATTCGGCTGGCCAGCGCGACTTCCCGTTCGCGGCGCCGTGAGTGAGGCTGGCTTCGACAAACCCGCCATTGCGCCCCGATGCCGCCCAGCCGATCCGTTCGGCCTCGATCAGCACGATCGTTGCGCCGGGATCGCGTTCGGCGGCATGCAGTGCTGTCCACAGGCCGGTGTATCCGCCGCCGACCACCAGCAGATCGCAGGTGATCGCGCCGGGCAGGCTGGGGTAGTCCGGGCGGGGCCCGACGACTGCCGGATCCAGCCACATCGAGCCGAAGACGGCCGGTGCCAGGGATCGCTCGATCAATCCCGGATCGACCGCCCGGTCGAAGACGATGTCCATGCGTCCCATGGTGACACGGGGAAGGACCCACGGGTCATACCCACGGGCATCTACTTCGCGAACCGGGCCAGCAACGGCCCGGCGATCGCGAGTAGGAACACATACGGGGTGGCGATGGCGCCGATTGTGTCGACGCTGGCGCCGACGAGTCCGATGATCACCAGCGAGAACTCGCCCCGGGCGATCAAGGCGGTACCGGCACGAATCTGCCCGCGCCGGGCAGCGCCCTCCCACCGGGCCGCATAGGCACCGGTCAGCATTTTCGTCACGGCCGTGACGGCCGCCAACGCAATGGCCGCCGGAAGCATCGGCAGCAGATCGGCCGGAGCCACCGTCAGCCCGATCGAGACGAAGAACACCGCGGCGAACAGGTCCCGCAGTGGGGTGAGGACGACACGGGCCCGGTCGGCGGTCGGACCCGTCAGGGTCAACCCCACCAGGAACGCGCCGACCGCCGCTGAGGCGTGCAGGTGTTCGGCCACGGCGGCCACGATTAACGTCAGACCCAAAATCCGCAGCAGCAACTGCTCGTCCTCGGGATGGGCGAGGAGGCGGCCGACGTGGTGGCCCCAGCGGTAGGACACCAGGAACGCCAGCGCCAACGCGCCGAGTGCGACCGCCATCCACAGCAGTGCCTGCTGCCAGGTCCCGCCGGAGGCGAGCACCGTGAGCAGCGGAAGATAGGCCGCCATCGCGAAGTCCTCGAGCACCAGCACCGACAGCACCGCGGGGGTCTCACGGTTGCCGAGTCGACCCAGATCTCCCAGCAGTCGCGCGATCACCCCGGACGACGAGATGTAGGTGATGCCGGCCAGAGCCAGGATGCCGACGGGTTCGAGTCCCAGAACCCAGCCCGCGACGGCCCCGGGAGTGGCGTTGAGTAGGAGATCGACTACGGCGGACGGGAGATGTCGCCGCAGGCTCGTCGAGAACTCGCCGAGGGAGAACTCCAGGCCCAGGGTGAGTAGCAGGAGCACCACCCCGATTGAGGCGCCGGTCATCACGAACTCCGCGGCCGCGGGTACCGGCGCGATGCCGCCGGTGCCAAGAAACAGACCCGCGAGCAGATAAAGCGGGATCGGCGAGAGCCCGAACCGCCGGGCCGCCGCGCCGAGGATCGTCAGCACGATCAAGATCGCGCCCAACTCAAGGAGCAGGGGCGCAGAAACAGCCACGAACTCAGCCCTGGTCGATGAGATGCCGGACGGCGGCGATGCCGTCGGCGGTGCCGATCACGACGAGTACGTCATGGGTGTGCAGAACCTCATCGGGTCCCGGCGATGCCAGCACCTGCTCGTCCCGGACGATCGCGACGATGGAGGCCCCAGTTCGGGTGCGCGCCTGCGTCTGCCCGAGTGGACGACCGGCATACGGAGATGCCGCACCGATTTCGACTTGGCCGGCGTCGAGCCCGGGTACCTCCTTGGTGAGATCGGCGAAACGCTCCACCATCCGAGGGGCACCGAGGATCTGCCCCATCGCCTCAGCCTCGCGGTCGGTCAGCCGGAACACCCGACTGGCCTTGTCCGGGTCCGCCGCCGTGTAGACGAGAACCTCGAAATCACCCTTACGGTGGGCGATAACGCCGATCCGGTCTCCGTCGGCGTTGTCAAACTCGAAACACAGCCCCACCCCGGGTAGCAGTGTCTCCCTGACGTCCATTGCCCTAGCCTCTCAGCCCCGTGATGGCGGCGCGGGCCGGCTCCCACCCGGGTGGTCCGAAGATATAGCCCAGCCTGTCGCGCCAGGTGGTCGCCGACCGGACGTCGCGGGCGATCGCGACGTACTCGCCGGTTTCCAGTTTCCAGATGTTGAAGGTGTTCACCGGTTTGGTCAGTCCATAGTGCGGTCGGAAGAGTTCCGGCTGGAAGGTGCCGAACAGCCGGTCCCAGATGATGAGGATGCCGCCGTAGTTGCGGTCCAGGTACAGCGGGTCCATGCCGTGGTGCACCCGATGGTGCGAGGGCGTGTTGAAGACGAACTCGATCGGACGCGGCAACGTTCCGATGTGCTCGGTGTGAATCCAGAACTGATAGACCAGGCTGATCGAAAAGCTGGTGAACACCATCCACGGCGGAACGCCGAGCATCGGCAGAGGCGCCCACATGATCAGTTCCCCGCTGTTGTTCCATTTTTGGCGCAGCGCGGTGGCGAAGTTGAAGTACCGGCTCGAGTGGTGCGCCTGATGTGTCGCCCAGATCAGCCGCACGCGGTGGGCGATCCGGTGGTAGGCGTAGAACAGCACGTCGACCCCGACGATAGCGATCACCCAGGTGTACCACTGCCCCGCCGACAGGTGCCAGGGTGCGACATAGGCGTAGAGCGCGGCATAGCCCAGGAGCCCGAGAAACTTCCAGAACCCCATCGTCAGGACCGACACCAGACCCATCAAGACCGAGGCGCGCGCGTCGCGACTCAGATAGGCCCCCGCGCCGGGCCGACCGGGCTCTGTCTCGTTGCCGAGTTTGCGGGCCGCGGCCCACTCGATGGCGAGCAGGATGACGAAGAACGGCACGGCGAAGAGCACCGGGTCTTGCATCGGCGGCGGCAGCACCGACACCATCTCCGCGATTCGATCCACTCGGAACCTCCTGACCCCGGACCTTCCCAGCCTAACGGGCCGCACCGCCGGTGCGGTGCCGCCGATATCGTGACGGCCATGCACAAATGGGCGTTGCTGTTGGGCGCGATCATCGCGGAGGTCGCCGGCACACTGTCCCTGCGGGCCTCCCAGGATCACCCGGGGTGGCTGGGCATGGTCGTGGTCGGTTACATCACGGCGTTCGCGCTGCTCGCGAAGGTGATACGAGCCGGCATGCCGATCGCGGTGGCCTACGGCATCTGGGGCGCCCTGGGCACCGCCCTGACCGCCGGGATCGCCGCGGTGATCTTCGGCGAGAGGCTCACAGCACCGATCATCGCCGGAATCGTGCTGATCATCGGCGGGGTGCTGATGGTCGAGTTCGGTTCACATCCCCGAACGAGCGAGGACGTCGCGTCGTGATGTGGCTCGCACTGGCCGGGGCGATCGTCGTCGAGGTGTGTGCGACGCTGTCGCTGCGGGCCTCCGACGGGTTCCGTAAGC
>SYAA01000342.1 GCA_005789055.1 Actinomycetota bacterium | reverse complement strand
GGCGGGGACGAGTGCCGCGGCCTAGTTGATCTGATTCCGCATGAGCTTGATCCCGAATATCTTCGAGAACTGGCACCGACTATCCCGTTCGAACTTGTCTCGGAGTCGATTTTCAGCGGCAACTATGAGCAGATTCTCGACCGAGTCCGCGGCTATGCCGATCACGGTCTGGAACACCTCGTGTTGGCCAACTCGACAGGCACCGCTGGTGGTCTGGAAGAGATTGAGGCCAATAGGCAACAGTTTTCGGACCTGGTCGCGGCAGTCGCAAAGTTGTAGGGCGAGGACTACTACCCGAAGAGGTCGTCTAGTCCGAAAGTGGGCGGGCGGTCGGCGAGCTTGCCGACCACCCACTGGTTGAACGAGACCCGCTGCTCGCAGGCCTCGACACTGAGCCTGGCGTGTAGTGACCGCGACGTGCGGACCAGGAACCGCCCGCTGTAGCGGTGATCAGTGAGGGAGTCCGGGGCGGTCTGGCCGTACTCGGCCATCTCGGCCAGTGTGTCGGTGATGATTGCCTCCAGTGCGGCGATGGCCTCGTGGGCCGTGAACGCTTCGGCGTACCGGCCGGGGAATTCCAGACATCGCGCGAAATACTCGAGCCGCGCGGGATCCCATTCGGCTCGATACGTGTAATTGAGCGCCATGGCGACCATCATGCGGGGAACGCGCGCGCGGGGCTCTCAGAGAGTGAGGACACTGTGCAGAACTAAGTGAGGACACTGTGCAGAACTTGATATCGCCGGTGATATCAAGTTTTGGAAAGACTCAGTGGTCCAGAGAGGCTCGCCCCGGAGGGGATGGAATCGGTCATCGCGACACGGTCACGAACCGGCACCCAGTCTGATCTCGGAAGGCCCATCGGCCCCATAAGCCCCTAACGTCACACCGGACGGCGCTGCGCCGTCGCCGTGAACGGAAGGCCCCCTCGTGTCGTCAGCACTCGGGAAGTCGTGGATGGCCTGGGCACTGGTGCCCGTGCTGTGCGCGGGCATCACCGCACCGCCCGCCGCCGCCGAGGGATGTTCGGGCGCGGCCGCACAAGCCCAACCACTACCCGGCCAGGACGTGCAGATTCCCAGTCCGGGCAAGATCGCGCCGCTGAGCCGCCCGATCGGCCACAAGCCCGTCGGCGCCAACGACAAGGCGCCACTGCCCAACATCGGCCAACTCCTCGCCCAGGCGTTGGCGCCGAAGTCGGCGACGGTGCAACAACAGGCGGCGGTGGCCCCGGTGACCCCGGTGCCCAAACCCGGCACCGCGCAGGCACCGATCGCCGCCGCAGCCCTGCCGGCACCGGCGGTGTCCGTCCCGCAGTCGGACCTGCCGCCGGGCACCGCGGTGGTCGGCTGGGTCACCGGGCCCGACAGTCCGAACAAGACCATCGCCAACTTCGCCGTCACCGGCACCGACCTCGGGATCATGTGGGACAACGGCGATCCCGCCAACAACCAGGTGCTGATGGCCTTCGGCGACACCAAGGGCTTCTGCCAGATACCCGGCGAGCAGTGGCGATACAACGTGCTGATGCGCTCCTCGGACCGCACCCTGGCCAACACGATCGCCATCGGAGGCGGTGCCGCCGGCAACCGTTACGCCGGCGCGCCGGTGTGGCGTCCGGGCATCGCCAAGCAGATCGTCAACACCATCAACGCCGCGCCGCAGGAGACCGGCATCATCCCCACCGCCGGAGTGGGCTTCGGCGGCAAGCAGTTCCTCAACTTCATGTCCATCAAAAAGTGGGACGGCGACGGCGCATGGACCACCAACTACTCGGCGCTGGCGGTCTCGACCGACAACGGCGAAACCTGGGGTGTCTACCCGGGCACCCTCCGCACACCGCAGGCCGGCAACGAGAAGTTCCAGATGGGTGCGTTCCTCAAACCGGGCCCGGGTGACCCGTACCTCTATACCTACGGAACACCCAGCGGCCGAGGTGGTTCGGCGTATGTGGCCCGGGTGGCTCCCGCGGTGGTGCCGGATCTGACCAAGTACGAGTACTGGAGTTCTGACGCCAACGCCTGGGTGCCGGCCAATCCGGCCGCGGCCACCGCGGTGATCCCCGGTCCGGTGGGCGAGATGTCAGCGCAGTACAACTCCTACCTCAAGCAATACCTGGCGCTTTACACCAATCGGGCCAACGACGTCGTGATGCGCACCGCGCCGGCGCCGCAGGGTCCGTGGGGGCCCGAGCAGGTGCTGGTGTCGTCGTTCTTCACCCCCGGCGGGGTGTACGCGCCGTTCCTGCACCCGTGGTCCACCGGCCGCGAGCTGTACTACAACGTGTCGCTGTGGTCGGCCTACAACGTGATGCTGATGCGCACGGTGCTGCCCTGAGCTTTGGGCCCCGGCCTTGCGGCGCAGTACAGTGGGGTGATGTTGCGCGGGATCCTGCTCACCTCCGTGGTCGCGGCCGGCGTCCTGACCGGGGCATCCCCGGCAGCCGCCGACCCAGTGGCCCCGCCGCCGATCCCGGACGTCTTCGCGTACATGCCGGTGAACCCGGTTGATTACACCGTCAACACCGGCAAGTGGTTCGCCTTTGCCGGGCCGGCCGGGGTGGTCTGCATCCTCGACTCCACTACTGGCGACTACGGCTGCAGCGGCCCTCTACCCGGGGCCCCCGACGGCGCCAACCTGGTCAGCGCGGGCCCGGTCGGCATGCCGGTGTTCACCACCACCGAGACCCCGAAGTACGCCGCCGCCGGAGTGGTCAGGGCGCTGCCGCCCAACCGCAGGCTCAGTTACCGCCAGGTCGCCTGCGGGGTGGACGACGCCGGTGTGGTGGCCTGCCTGAATAGCCGCGACCAGGTGGGCTTCGTCATCGGCCCCGAAACCAGCTTCGTCGCCTCGAACGCGCCCCCGCCGCCGCCGCCGGTTGCGCCGCCGCTGGATGCGCCGCCGTTGGATCCGGCCGCGCCACCTGCGTAGCCCGAAGAACTTCATCTTCTGTCGTGCAGGTTCTGGCCCGCTACCGCGAGCGCTGCAGGATTCCCGACTACCTGGCCCCGCCCGGCGATGCGGTGGTAAGGCCGATATCGCCACAACCGTTCAGCAAGCGGAGGTCGTAGGTGACGAAGGCGGTCAGTTCCGGCTCAAAGTAGGCAGCCGCGGCGAGGTGAATGGCGTCCAGGGAGCGCAGGGTTGCCGGGCCGATTGATTCGGCGAGAGTCATCATCGGTTCGGTGAGGGGAAGAATGTCGAGACCGTCGAGTAGGTAACGGGC
>SYAA01000040.1 GCA_005789055.1 Actinomycetota bacterium | reverse complement strand
GGCGCTGCCTTCTTGGCCCCGGGGCGTTTGGCGCCCGCCGCCATGCCCAGGCCCTTGGCCGGTGCGGCCGGAGCAGCCGGTGCAGCCGGTCCAGCCGCAGCCGAGGTGGCCGCCGGGGCAGCGGCGACCGGTGCGGCTTGCGGTGCAGGCTTGGGCGGTGCCGCCGGGGCGGCAGCGGCGGCGAGCTTGGCTGCCGTGCCCTTCTCCGGCAGGCTCAGTGTGCTGCGGTCCAGCGAGGCCAGCAGCAGCTGGGCCACATCGACCACCTCGACCTGCTCGGCCTTGCCGCGATCGCCGACGCCGTCGCTAAGCATCACCCGACAGAACGGGCAGCCGGTGGCGATCGTGGTCGGATCGAGGTTCAACGCCTCGTCAACACGCTCGTGATTCACCCGCTTGCCGAGGTGTTCCTCCATCCACATCCGGGCACCGCCGGCGCCGCAGCAGAAGCCGGTTTCGGCGTGCCGCGGCATCTCGGTGAGGGTGGCACCGGAGGCGCCGATCAACTCGCGGGGCGCGTCGTAGACCTTGTTGTGCCGGCCGAGATAGCACGGGTCGTGGTACGTGATCGTGCCTCCGCCGCCATTCGATGAATCGACCGGAATCAGCTTCTTGTCGCGGACCAGCCGGTTGAGCAACTGCGTGTGGTGAAGCACGGTGTAGGTACCACCGACTTGCGGGTACTCCCTGCCCAGGGTGTTGAAGCAGTGCGGGCAGGTGGAGATGATCTTGCGGTCCACCCGCTCGACGCCTTCGAACACGCCGTTGATCGTCTCAACGTTCGCAGTTGCCAACTGCTGGAACAGGAACTCGTTACCGGAGCGCCGCGCCGAGTCGCCGGTGCAGGTCTCGCCGTCACCGAGGACGAGGAACTTCACCCCCGCCACCGAGAGCAACTCGGCGACGGCCTTGGTGGTCTTCTTCGCACGGTCGTCCAGGGCTCCGGCGCAACCGACCCAGAACAGATATTCGAATCCGGCGAAGGAGTCGACGTCCTTGCCGAAGACCGGTACGTCGAAGTTCACCTCGTCGATCCAGGTGAGCCGCTCCTTGGCGTTCTGGCCCCAGGGGTTGCCCTTGTTCTCGAGATTCTTGTAAAGCCCGGCGAGTTCGCTGGGGAATTCCGACTCCATCATCACCTGGTAGCGGCGCATGTCGACGATGTGGTCGATGTGCTCGATGTCCACCGGGCACTGTTCCACGCACGCCCCGCAGGTCGTGCATGACCACAGCACGTCGGGGTCGATCACGCCGAGGGCCGCGGCGTCGCCCACCAATGGTCTGGTGGCCTGGAGTGGGGAGTCGGTGGGCACCCGCTCGAATCCGGACTCGGGAACGTGGTGTTCGGCATCGACCTTGAGTTCAAGCCCGCCCTCGGTATCTGTCGGGCCGTTCTTGGTATCGAAGATGTAGGGCGCCTTGGCGAACAGATGATCGCGGAGGTTCATGATGATGATCTTGGGAGACAACGGTTTTCCGGTGTTCCAGGCCGGGCACTGCGATTGGCAGCGGCCGCACTCGGTACACGTGGTGAAGTCGAGGTACCCCTTCCAGGTGAAGTCCTCGATCTTGCCGCGGCCGAACACCGCATCCTCTGCGGGATCCTCGAAGTTGATCAACTCGCCCTTGGACTCCATCGGCAGGAGTGGGCCGAGTGCGTTGGGCAGTCGCTTGAACGTGACGTTCAACGGAGCTAGGCCGATGTGCAGGTGCTTGGAGTGCAGCACGATCAGCAGGAACACCAGCATCACGCCGATATGCAGCAGCAAGGCGACGGTCTCGATGATCTCGTTGGCGTGGGCTCCCAAGGGATGCAGGAGGGCGGCGACACCGTGGGAAAAGAAAGCCGCCGGGCCGTAGGGCAGGTTGCCGTTGTTGACCGCTGAACCGCGAAAGAGCGCGTAGGTCCAGATGACATTGAAGATCATAAAGAGAATCAGCCAGGCGCCGCCGGTGTGGGAGCCATAGAAGCGGGACGACCGGCCGTGCTCCTTGGGTTCGGCGCGAAGCCTGATGATCGCGAAGGTGATGATGCCGAGAAGGACGGCGACGGCGAAGAAGTCCTGGAGGAAGCCAAGGATGCCCCACGTGCCGACGACCGGAATGTGGAACTTCGGATCGAACAACACCCCGTAGGCCTCGAGGTAGACCGTGGCCAGGACGAAAAAGCCCCACATCGTGAAGAAGTGCGCGATGCCGGGAACCGACCAGCGCAGGAGTCGGGTCTGGCCGAAGACCTCGCGAATCTGGTTGCCGATCCGCTCGCCGAGGTGGTTCTTGCGTCCGCGTTCATCCGATGTCGGCTGGCCCGAACTGATCAGCTTTTTCAGCCACAGCACTCGCTTCGCGGCGAGTGCAACCACGACGGCGGTCATGGCCAGGCCGATGATCAGCCGGATGAGAATCTGCGTATCCACGGCGTCCCTCTGCAGGTCTGGCAGTTACCCGTCGGTAACTCAGCGGTTGTTACCGGCCAGTAACCAGTACTGGCTGATCGCTCATCGTCTCATCCCCGCGCGCGGTACGGGGAGCCGGTCCCGAAAGCGTTATTCCTCAGGCGCCGGCTTGACCGTCGGCAGGGGTTCGTCGGGGATGATCGCCTGGGTCGTCGGTGGCAGCGGCTCCACCGTCGTGGTGGGTGGCGGGGCGATGGACGTGGTGGGGGGTTCGGCCGTCGTCGTCGGCGGCTCAATGCTGGTTGTGGGCCCCGCGGTGGTGGTGGTAGTCGTCGTCGTTCGCGTGGTCGTCGGCGTCGTTGTGGTGGTCGTTGTTGTGGTGGTGGTGGTCGTCGGACTGGTCGTGGTGGTGGTGGTTGTCGGGCTGGTTGTTGTGGTGGTGGTTGTCGGCGCGGTGGTCGACGTGGTGGTGGTCGCCGGCGCGGTGGTCGTGGGTGTGATCGTCGTGACCGTCGGCTGGCCGTTGCTGCCGGTGACGGTCACCGTCTGCGGAACCGGCGCGTTCGACGGAGCCTGTCCGGGCTTGGTGACGCGGGTCGTGGTGGTCGTCGGTGTGCTGTCGACGCTCGTCAGCTTGATGGCGAGTCCGCCGACGGTCAACGCGGCCAACAACGCCGCGATGCCGAACAGTAACGGCGGCTTGCGATACCAGGGTGCTACGACCTCTGCGCTTGCGCCGGGTTCGATTCGGACCGTCGGGCGTGAATCCGGCGGCGGGGCAGCGTAATTCGGTTCACCGTAATTCGCACCCCCGTAATCCGCACCCCCGTAATCCGCACCACTGTAGTCCGCACCGGTGTAGGGGACCGGCTCATCGCCGGGTCCGTCGCCACGGGACCAGGCGAGTTCAGGTGCGGACTCGGTCGGTGCGGCCGGCGCCAGACCGGTGGGTTCGTCCGCGGGTGTGGGTGCGATACCGGTCGGGTCATCGGG
>SYAA01000341.1 GCA_005789055.1 Actinomycetota bacterium | reverse complement strand
GGCCGCCGGGAGCGACGGGTCGGCATCGAACAGTGCCGTGTTCGGCGGGGCATCGAGGGCGGGTCGGGGTGGCGCCGACGCCTCGTCGAGCACCCTGGCGTCGACGATGCGGTCGAACCGGAACAACCGAACGCCCTCCGCTTCCCGGCACCACGCCTCGAGGTAGCTGTGGTCACCCACCAGAACCACACGGATCGGGTCGACGATCCGCTCCGACAGGGCGTCCCGCGATGCGGAGTAGTAGTCGATCCGCACCGCGCGGGATTCTCGGACGGCGGCACGCACCGCAGCGGCGGCTTCATGCTCCACCGGAGCAGGCTCGTCGAGCGCGGACGGATGATCATCGTCGATCACCGTGCCGGCGGCGGCCTCGATTTTGGCTATGGCGCTCAACGCCGCCGCCGGGTCCACCACACCGGGTATGTCGGCCAGCGCGCGCAGTGCCACCAGCAGAACGCTGGCCTCCGAGGAATTCAGTCGCAACGGCTGGTCCATCCCCGCCGAGAAGGTGACCTTGACGGTTCCGCCCGACAGTTCGAAGTCGATGAGGTCGCCGGGACCATAGCCGGGCAGTCCACACATCCAGAGCTGGTTGATGTCCTGCTGCAGCTGTTTGGCGTTGACACCGAGGTCGGCGGCCGCCTTGGCGAAGCTGACCCTGGGATTGGCCTGAAAGTACGGGACCATGTTGAGCAGCCGCACCAGACGGGTGGATACCGGCGTCATGAGCCCGCCCCGGCCTGCGCGGTCAGCCTCGCCAGCACATCCTGACGCAGCGACTCCGGTTCGAGCACCAGCGCGTCTGCTCCGTAGCCGGTCACTTCACGGGCCAGTGCATCCAGGATCCCCACATCGATCTCGACGACGTCGCCATCGCGTCCACCGATCGTCCGGCGACCCGTCACGGTTCCGGCCCGGCGCAGCGCGGTCGCGTGCCCGTCGGCCACCCAGACCTTGGCGTGACCACCGGCGGCGGCCTCACCGATGGATTGCTCGACGGGAGCGCGACGGTCAATGCCGTCGGGGCGAGTCGCGACGGCGCCGGGCGACCCGAACGGCGTCACGTCGGTGATGCGGGAGAGCCGGAAGATCCGGGTGGCGCCACGATCGCGGTCGTGACCGATCACGTACCAGCGCCCGCGGGCGGTGACCACGCCCCACGGCTCGACGGTGCGAGCGGTGAAGGGGTCGACGGGGCTGGGTCGGTGCTGGAACCGGACCGCCTGCTGTGCGTCGATGGCGGAGAAGAGAATTCCCAATACCTCCTCCGAGCCCCGCAAGCCGGCCGCCCCGGCACCTGTGGTGATGGCGACTCCGACGGCGGGGTCCACGTCTACGCCGGCGGCCCGGAGTTTGAGCAGCGCGCTCTGGGTGGCCGTGATGCGCTCCGGGGACTCCCACAGCGTGGTCGCTACCGCCACCGCCGCCGCTTCGTCGGCGGTGAGGTCGATATCCGGCAGCGCATAGGCGTCCGGTGTGATGCGATAGCCCTCAGCCGGGTCGAATGCCGAGATACGGCCGGTCTCCACCGGAATCCCGAGATCGCGCAACTCGCTCTTGTCGCGTTCGAACATCCGCGAGAACGCCTCGTCGGTGGGGCAGTCTCCGTAGCCGGCGACGTTGGCCCGGATTCGCTCGGCGGTCAGATAGCCGCGCGTCGACAGCAACGCGATGACCAGGTTCATCAGCCGTTCGACTTTGGAGACCGCCACGGGCCCAACCTTAGCGGCATTCCGGGCGGCAACCGGTGCGCTTACATACTGGCGATGAGTCGTTTCACGCGTTCATCGCTGGACCGGAACGGGTCCTTGCACAACACCGTGCGCTGCGCCTGGTCGTTGAGCTTCAGGTGCACCCAATCGACGGTGAAATCCCGGCCGGCTTCCTGGGCGGCGGCAATGAACTCACCGCGAAGCTTGGCCCTGGTGGTCTGTGGCGGGGTATCGACGGCGGCCTCGATTTCCTCATCGGTGGTGACCCGCGCCGCCAGGCCCCGGCGCGCGAGGAGATCAAAGACTCCCCGGCCGCGCTTGATGTCGTGGTAAGCGAGATCGAGTTGACTGATTTTCGGATCGGACAAATCCATGTTGTAGCGGTCCTGGTAGCGCTCGAACAGCTTGCGCTTGATCACCCAGTCGATCTCGGTGTCGACCTTGGCGAAGTCCTGGCTCTCGACCGCATCCAGCTGGCGTCCCCACAGGTCGACCACCTGATTGATCTGGGTATTCGGTTCGCGGGACTGCAGATACTCGACGGCACGGGAGTGGTACTCGCGCTGAATATCCAACGCGCTGGCCTGCCGACCGCCGGCCAGTCGGACCGGCCGCCGGCCGGTCAGATCGTGGCTGACCTCGCGGATGGCCCGGATCGGGTTGTCTAGCGCGAAGTCGCGGAACGGCACCCCGGCCTCGATCATCTCCAGCACGAGCGCCGCGGACCCGACCTTGAGCATCGTGGTCGTCTCGCTCATGTTGGAGTCCCCCACGATCACGTGCAGGCGCCGGTACTTCTCGGCGTCGGCGTGGGGTTCGTCGCGGGTGTTGATGATCGGACGCGACCT
>SYAA01000039.1 GCA_005789055.1 Actinomycetota bacterium | reverse complement strand
GAATCACGACGCAGGCCACCGACTACGAGTCCACCATGTACGGCGCCGACGGCCAGCGCCTTGGCGACGGTGCACTCGACGCTATCGAGGAACAGGTGGCCGACTTGGTCGAGGCGGGCCGCGAGGGCTCCCCCGACACCGATGAGCCACTGCGAACCGCGCTCGACCGCGCCATCGCCGCCGCAGATCTCGACCCGGCGGAGCGACTCAACGTCGAGATGGGTATCACCGCGTCGATCGAACACGAGTACGCCACCGACACCGTGAATCTGTCAGCGACGAATTTCGATGACGGCGCCAACGAGGGCGGCGGCGATGCCCTCCTACCTGAGGGCTACGACCAGGTGGTCGCGGCGGTGGCGAACGGGCTCGATGTACGCCTCGGCCACGTCGTCACCAGCATCGACACTTCCGGCGATCGTGCGGTCGTCGTCACCGCCCAGGGCAACTTCCGAGCCGGTGCCGTGGTCGTCACCGTGCCACTCGGTGTCCTCAAGGCGGGCACCATCGAATTTCTGCCCGCGCTTCCGGAGTCGAAGTCGAGGGCCATCGCCAAGCTCGGGATGGGGACGCTCTCAAAGACGTGCCTGCGCTTCGAATCTCAATTCTGGCCGGACGACGCGGAGCTCATCGACATCGTTCCTTCCGTATCGCGCCGTGGTCAGTGGGTGGAGTCGCTGAGTCTCACCGGCCTGGTCGACGTGCCCGCCCTGATGATGTTCAATGCCGGGGAGTTCGCCCGCGCTGTGGAAGCCATGACCGATCCCGAGGTGATCGCGAGTGCGTCGAGCGCGCTGAAGCCGGCATTCCCGGAGTTCTCCACGCCCACCGGGCTGCTCCGTTCGGCGTGGTCGGTCGATCCTTTTTCGCTCGGAAGCTACTCGTTCATCGGCGTCGGCGCTTCACTGGCCGACCGCGATGCCCTCGCGGAGCCCGACGGACGGCGCGTCTTCGCCGGTGAGGCCTGTTCGCGCGATCACGCTGCAACAGTGCACGGCGCGTACGCCAGCGGCGAGGCGGCGGCGAAGGCGCTGTTGCGCTGAGGGTGCTGGTGCGCTGATCACCCTCTCGCGAACGTCTCCGTCAGCGCCGGGACGATTTGCAGCTTGCGTGACACCACGCCGGAGAGCAGCGCGCGGTTGTTCTCCAGCGTCACCCCAAAGGCTGCTTCCACGGCCGCAGCACGCGGGCCGAGTGCCACCGCGACCGAGTCGTTGTTCAGGATGTCGGTGATGACGAACAGGAACAGGTCCAGACCCTTCGCGGCGATGGTGTCGCGCAGAACCGCCTCCAGTTCGTCCTGACGCGACAGCACATCGTCGACGTCAACGGCGGTAACCTGCGCAATTTCGACCTTCGCACCGCCCATCGGGAACTCCTTCGAGTCCGTCGAAACCAGCTGCGCAATGGATCTGTCGCGCAAACTCGCACCGGCCTTGAGCAACTCCATGCCGTAGGTCTGCAAATCGACGCCGGCGATGGGGGCGAGTTCCTGCGCGGCCGCGACGTCCTCCGGGGTGCACGTCGGCGATTTGAGCAGCAGCGTGTCGGAGATGATGGCGGAGAGCATCAGACCGCCGATCTGCGGACTCACGGCCACACCGGATTCTTTAAACATCTTGAAAACAATCGTCGAGGTGCAACCGACCGGCTCGGCGCGGTAGTAGAGCGGTCCGGCTGTTTCGAAGTTGGCGATGCGGTGATGGTCGATGACTTCGGCGATGGTGACGTCGTCGATGTCGATCGCGCTCTGCTGGCGCTCGTTGTGGTCGACGAGAATCACCTGGGATGCCTCGCCGGCCACCGACTCGACCAACCGCGGCGCCGCTGTTGTGAACGCATCCAGCACGAACTGGGTCTCAGCGCTGACGGACCCGAGTCGCACCGCCTCGACGTCCGCGCCGATTTTTGTTTTCAGATCCGCATAGGCCAGCGCCGAACAAATTGAATCGGTATCCGGATTCTTGTGTCCGAAGATCAAGGTTTTACCCATAGCTAATCCTCCCTGATCTACAGCGCGGTCGGCAACGGCCCGCGGGCGGCCTCATAGGCCGCGCCCACCCGATAGAGCCGGTCATCGGCCATCGCCGGGGCCATGATCTGCAGGCCCACCGGCAGATTATCGTCTGTGGACAGCCCCGAGGGCACCGACATCCCGCAGTGCCCGGCAAGGTTCAACGGCAGCGTGCACAGGTCGAACAGGTACATCGCCAGCGGATCGTCGACCTTCTCCCCCAGCCGAAACGCGGTGGTGGGTGTGGCCGGGGACACTAGGACGTCCACCTTGGCGTAGGCCTCGTCGAGGTCGCGCGCGATCAGGGTGCGGACCTTCTGCGCCTGGTGGTAGTAAGCGTCGTAGTAGCCGGCCGACAATGCGTAAGTGCCGATCATGATGCGGCGCTTGACTTCCGGGCCGAAACCGGCCGCGCGGGTCAGCGCCATCACCTCCTCGGCGCTCCTGGTGCCGTCGTCGCCCACCCGCAGGCCGTAGCGCATGGCGTCGAAACGCGCCAGAGTGCTCGACACCTCCGAGGGCAGGATCAAGTAGTACGCCGATAGCGAGTAGTCCAGGTGCGGGCAATCGACCTCGCTGATCTCGGCGCCCAGCGCGGTGAGTGCCTCGACGGCGGCCGTGAACGACGCCAGCACGCCCGGCTGAAAACCCTCGCCGCTGCGCAACTGCTTGACCACACCGATCCGCAGACCGGTGAGATCTCCGACCGAACCGGCCTTGGCCGCGCCCACGACGTCGGGGATCGCGACGTCCCGCGAGGTGGAGTCGCGGGGGTCGTGGCCGGCGATCACCGCGTGCAGCAGAGCGGTGTCGAGAACTGTGCGCGCGCACGGGCCGCCTTGATCCAGGGAGGAGGCGCACGCGACCAGGCCGTACCGGGAGACGGTTCCGTAGGTGGGTTTGACTCCGACGGTCGCGGTCAGGGCGGCGGGCTGACGGATCGACCCGCCGGTGTCCGAGCCGATGGCCAGCGGCGCCTGGAACGCCGCCAGCGCCGCCGCGCTCCCGCCACCGGAGCCGCCGGGAACCCGGTCGATATCCCACGGGTTGCGGGTGGGTCCGTAGGCGGAGTTCTCCGTGGAGGAGCCCATCGCGAACTCGTCCATATTGGTCTTGCCGAGGATCGGGATGCCGGCGGCCCGGACGCGCGCGGTGACCGTCGCGTCATAGGGCGAAACCCAGCCTTCGAGGATCTTTGATCCGCAGGTGGTCGGCATATCGGTAGCGGTGAAGACGTCCTTGAGCGCCAACGGCACCCCGGCCAACGGGGAGGCCGGCTTCGCACCGGCGGCGATCGAGGCGTCGACGTCTGCGGCGGTGCCCAGCGCCTGATCGGCGGCCACGTGCAGAAAAGCGTGAAAACTCTCGTCGGTAGCGGCGATCTGATCCAGGCAGGCCCGGGTGACCTCGACCGAGGAGACCTCCCGGGCGGCGATCTTGGCACCGAGGGTGGCTGCGTCGAGGCGGATGAGATCGATGCTCACGCCTCTTCCCCCAGGATTTGCGGCACTGCGAACCGCTCGTCGACCACCGCCGGCGCCTCGGCCAGCGCCTCGGTCTGGGTCAGGCTCGCAGCCACCACGTCGGGGCGGGTGACGTTGACGTTCTTGATGGGGTTGTCGGTGGCAGCGACGCCGGTGACGTCGACGGCCTGGATCGCACCGACGTAGCCCAGGATCGCGTCGAGTTGGCCGGCGAATCCGCTGATTTCTTCGTCGGTCAGGGCAAGCCGGGCCAGCTTGGCCAGCCGGGCCACCTCATCGCGGGAGATCGTGGACACGGTGAGTCAGCCTAGCGGCG
>SYAA01000340.1 GCA_005789055.1 Actinomycetota bacterium | reverse complement strand
TGTGCTGCGCCGGGGTCCGCGGCATCTGCGGCCGGTCAGCAACTCGGTGATCCTGCGCGAGACCCGGGTGCTACGTGCCCTAGCCGGAACTGACGTCCCGCATCCCGCGCTCATCGCGGTGTGCGAAGACATCTCGATTCTCGGTGACGCGGTCTTCTACCTCATGGAGCCGGTGGAGGGGTTCAACGCCGGCTCAGAGATGCCCGAACTGCATGCGTCAACCATCGCCGTCCGCCATGAGATGGGTCTGTCGATGGCAGCTGCCGTTGCGCGACTCGGCGCCGTGGACCATGTCGCCGTAGGCCTCGCAGACTTCGGCAAGCCGACCGGTTTCCTGGAACGGCAAGTGCCGCGGTGGCTTTCAGAGTTGGAGTCCTACGCCAAGTTCGACAACTACCCCGGCCCCGATATCGGGGATGTCGGCGGCGTCGCTGGGTGGCTGCGCGAGCACCAGCCAGCTGATTTCTCCCCCGGCATCATGCACGGCGATTACCACGCGGCCAACGTCATGTTCTCCCGAAGCGGACCCGAGTTGGTGGCAATCGTCGACTGGGAGATGTGCACGATCGGCGACCCACTGCTGGATCTGGGCTGGATGCTGGCGACGTGGTACCGGCCCGGAGACGAACCGGTGCTGCCCAACGAGTTCATGGTCTCCGGCGGTCTGGCCACCCCGGACGAACTCCTCCAGCGCTATGCGCAGAACACCACACGCGACCTTACGGACATCGACTGGTACACGGTGCTGTCCTGCTTCAAACTCGGAATCATTCTGGAAGGCACTCACGCACGCGCCGCGGCGGGCTTGGCACCCAAGGAGATTGGCGACGTACTGCACACCGCAACCGTGCGGTTATTCGAGCGGGCAATGGCCATTATGGATGGAGAATGAATGATCGACTTTGAGATACCCGCTGACGTCGCTGCGCGACGAGACCAGATCCGCGCCTTCGTCACTGAGAAAATCGTGCCCTACGAGCGCGACCCGCGGCTGACCCGACATGGACCCAACGAGGAATTGCGCACCGAGATGGTCGAATTGGCGCGGACTGCCGGTCTACTGACGTTTCAGGCGCCCCGCCGCTTCGGCGGCTGGGAGCCCTCGCACCGCGATCAGGCCGTGCTGTTCGAGGCGGCCGGGTGGTCCACACTCGGGCCGGTAGCGCTGAACTGCGCCGCGCCCGACGAAGGCAACATGTTCATCCTGGCTAAAATCGCCAACACCGAACAGGTCGAAGAGTTCCTGGTTCCGGTGATTGACGGCCGGCAGCGATCGGTGTTCGCGATGACCGAACCCGACGGCGCGGGGTCGGATCCGGGCCAGTTGAAAACCGAGGCGGTCTACCAATCCGGTCCGGGCGGCGGCGAGTACGTGATCAACGGACGCAAATGGCTCATCACCGGAGCCGACGGCGCGCGGACGTGGATCATCATGGCGCGTCTAGCGCCGAACGATCACAACACCGGAGGCCCGACGCTGTTCCTCTGTGACGGGAACACACCCGGGATCGAACTCGAACGCGTGATGGACACCATGGATCGCAACTACGTGCAGGGCCACGGCGTGGTGGTGTTCAACGACCTGCGTCTGCCCGCTTCCGCGGTGCTCGGCGAGGTGGGCCAGGCGCTGCGCTACGCGCAGATGCGATTGGCACCGGCGCGGCTCACCCACTGCATGCGCTGGCTGGGTGCGGCCTCGCGCGCGCATGCGATCGCCGTCGAGCATGCCCGTACCCGCACGGCATTCGGCAAACCACTCGGCGAGCACCAGGGAGTGGGTTTCATGTTGGCGGACAACGAAATTGCGCTCCAGCAGTGCCGCCTGTCGATCTGGTGGGCGTGCTGGACCCTGGATCAGGGCGCCAAAGGCCGCCACGAAAGTTCGATGGTGAAGGCCGCCGTCTCAGAAGAACTATTCAAGGTCGCCGACCGGTGCGTTCAGGTACTCGGCGGGATGGGCATCTCCGATGAGACCCCGGTCGGGATGATTTTCACCGATATGCGCGCCTTCCGTCTTTACGACGGCCCCACCGAGGTGCACAAGTACGCCATCGCCCGCCAGGTGCTGCGAGACCCGGCGGAAGTACGACCGTGAGCGTTCTAGACCTCTTTCGACTCGACGATCGCGTCGTCATCGTCACCGGCGCGTCCTCGGGCTTGGGGGTGTCGTTCGCGCAGGAGTTCGCCGAGGCCGGTGCCGACCTGGTGCTTGGTGCGCGCAGGGTAGAGCGACTGACGGAAACCGCCGCACTGGTCGAGGCGGCCGGCCAGCGGGCGTCCACCCGCAAGACCGATGTCGCCGATCCCAAGCAGTGCCAGCAGTTGGTGGACGCGGCGATGACCCAGTTCGGTCGCGTCGACGTGTTGATCAACAACGCCGGGGTGGGCACGGCCGTGCCGGCGACCCGGGAGAGCGCCGAGGAGTTCCGCGCCGTCATCGACGTCAACCTCAACGGCTCCTACTGGATGGCGCAGGCCTGCGGACGAGTGATGAAACCCGGCAGTGCGATCATCAACATCGCCAGCGTGCTGGGCCTGACCACAGGCGGCTTACCGCAGGCCGCCTACAGCGCCTCCAAAGCCGGGGTGATGGGGTTGACCCGGGATCTGGCGCAGCAATGGAGTGGCCGCAAGGGGATCCGGGTCAATGCCTTGGCGCCGGGGTTCTTCGCCAGCGAGATGACCGACGAACTCAAGCCGGGGTATCTGGATTCGCTGATGCCGCGGATCATTCAGGGCCGCCTCGGCGATGCCGCCGAATTGGCGGCGACCGCCGTGTGGCTGGCATCGGCGGCCGCGGGCTATGTCACGGGCCAGACAATCGTCGTCGACGGTGGCATCACGATCGCCTGACTTCTGCGCGGCTTAGCGGCAGAATACCCCCTAGGGGTATAGTGTGGGAGGGCATCCGCATTCCCGGAAGATTGGTGGACTTACGTGAAATTCCAAACCGAACACCTAGCAACCCTGGCGAAGTACGCCGGCATCAGCTTCGTCGCAGGAGCCGTCAATCACGGATTCTTCTCCGAACGGCGTTCGTTCGTCACGGCAGGCATCGGTATCGCTTTCTTCCTGATCGGCGCGGCGATGGAGTTGAAGTCCGCACCTGATGGAGCCAAGCGCTGGGCAGACCTGCTGGGTTTCGGCATCCTGGCCTCGATTGGTCTGGGCTTCTTCACCGGCGGCCTCCAGCACTTCCCCGACTCCCCCGAACGCAGCCTGTGGGTGGTACCAGTGGGGTTTTTCATGAGCCTGGGCGCGTTGTACTTCGGCGAGGGCCGCAGTCGCATCTCCGCCCGGCCGTTGACCGTGTACACCGCAGCCGCGGGGATCAGCGTGATCGTCGGATCGGTGATCGCCGCGTCATACTGGGGCCAACAGGACCTAGTTCATGATCACAGCGATCACGGCGGCACCGCGGCCGCACTGGCGCCCATCGACACTGTGGCCCCGCCGGCTGATCCGGACATCCGCAACGTTGTCATCGAACTCGATGACAGCAGGAGTATCGAGCCGGCGAACTGGCAAGCCCGGCAGGGCGAGGCGCTGCGGTTGATCGTGGTCAACACCGGACAGGCCACCCACGAACTGGCAGTGGGCCCGGCGCGGGACATCGCCGCCCATGCCGACTCGATGATCGAGTCGGGCAGCGGAAAACACGATCACGGCAACGCGGTTGCGATCAAGGCCGTGTCCGTCGAACCCGGAAAGACGGCCACCCTGCTCTACACCTTTGATGAGCCGGGAGAGTGGGCGATGGCATGTTTTGAACCTGGCCACTACGAAGGCGGCATGAAAGGCACGGTCGAGGTCGAGCCGAAGCTCTGATGCTCGCGAGGTCGAAACGGCTGCGACTCGTCCTGATCACGGCGCTGTGCTGTATTGCCGTCGGGGTCGTGTTCTTCGTTGGGTCGCGACACCGCGGTCCGGCGGACACCGGCACACCGAGTGCCGACGGTGGCCAGACCGAACTGCGGAATCTCGACGAGAAGATGCTCGTCGGCGAGAGTGACGTCCCGCCACTGAAAGGGACAACATGGGGCAGCATGGTCGCGATTCCTCGCGGCCCGCAGCCATCGGTGTCACCGGCGGCGTGTGTGCTGTTTCTGTCTCAGGGGCCGGCCGGGGAGAAGGGCCTGGCGATGAGGTCGTCGAAGAACGCCTCGATCGGCGTCACG
>SYAA01000339.1 GCA_005789055.1 Actinomycetota bacterium | reverse complement strand
TGCCGAACCCGCCGTCACCGGTTAGACCCTGGTGTTCAGCGCACGGTTGATGATGTTGGTCAGCGCGCCGACGATCGAGTCGCCGGTGACCACGCCGTAGAGAATCGCGCCGAACGCCGCGGCGGCGATCGTGCCGATGGCGTACTCGACCGTCGACATCCCTGCCTCGTCGAGGGCCAGCGTGGTCACCCGGTACCGGATCCCTCGAGTCAGTTTGAGCAGCATTACTATTCCCTTCCTGTTGATACCGGGTGTGTTGAATCCGGCTGTGTTGACACCGGTGACCTTCCGCGGGGATCACAGCACTGCCCCACCAAAGATGTCGCCGGCCAGACCCGCGACCACCGGCACGATGCCGAGACAGACGAAGGCCGGCAGGAAGCACAGCCCGAGTGGACCGGCGATGAGAACGCCAGCGCGTTCGGCGGCGGCCACCGCCGCGTGTCCGGCATCCTGGCGGAACTTCTCGGCGAGTTCGGCGACGCCGATGGCCAGTGCGCTGCCCGACGATGCCGATCGCCGGGCCAGGCGGGAGAGCGCCTCGCAACCCTCGTCGGCTACCTTCTCCGGAGTCCGCCATGCGATATCCGGATCGGCGCCAAGCGCCAATAGGTCCGCGGCCCTTCGCAACTGCGCACCCAGGGCCGCGGGAGCGTGCGCGGCCACGGCAGCGGCCGCAGCGGAGACCGCCATGCCCGACGAGAGACACACCGCGAGCACATCGAAGGCCGATGCGGTCGCGAACGGGTCGGGTTTCGGTTCCCGTTCGCGGGCCGGCCGCCGCCCCACGGCCACTGTGCCGACCCGCCGCCGAGTGCGATACGGGCCGGTGCCGAGCAGCAGGGCACCGGCCAGCAACAGGGCGGCGGCGGTCACGTCGTCAGCCGATCGATGATGCGGTTCGCCCATGCCATGCCGCTCCCGATCAAACCCACACCAACGAGGAGGAACCACCCTCCCGAACCGCCGCCGAGAAGAAACCGGGCGGAGTCGGCTCCGATGAGTTCACCGAGTGCCACGCCCAGGATCGGCAGTCCGGCCAGGATGGCGGCCGTGGCCCGGGCACCGGCCAATCCCGCCTGAACCCGGTCGGCAAAGCGTTGCCGGTCGAGAATGTCGCGGTGCGCCGCCCGGATCAACGTCGACATCGACAATCCGTGCTCAGCAGCCACGGTCCAACAGATCGCGAGACGATCCCAGTACGCCGGCACCGAGGAGTCCGCGGCCGCCGACCGTAGGCCTGCCGCCACGTCGGCACCCAACTGCGCGCGGGTCGCCACCGCCCTTAGCGAATCTCCGACGCCGCCGGGGGACTCCGCTGCGGCAACGCCGAAGGCCCGCAACGGATGCGCACCGACTCCCAATTCACCGACCAGAACCTCCAGTCCCGCTGTCAACGCCCGACTCTCGTCGCGGCGACGCCGTTCTGCGATCCACCTCCGCCGCCGCCGGTCGGCCACGCCGGCCAGCACCGCGATGGCCAGTGTCAGCGGCGGCGGTGCGCACAGCGCGATCCCCGCGGCCGCGGACAGCGCCAGCCATCCCGCGATCCATCCACCATGACGTCGCCGTCGCGCATGCCCCAACCGGCCGCCCGGCGGCGGCGCCGCCACCAGCAGGGCCGCCGCCAGCAGGACCGCACCCAGGGCGAACGGACTCATCGGACACGCCGGTCGTCGACCATTTGACGCAGTAGTTGCGCCCCCGATTGCCACCCGCGGTCGACGTGCCACACCGGCAGTACCCGAACACGGCCGGTGTCGTCGCGGTCCAGCACCGCGATCTCAGAAAGTCGTCGCCCACCGGGGCCGCGGTTGACATGTAGAACCACCTGCACCGCCGCCCCAAGTTGACTGTGCAGCGCCGCAGGACTCAACCCATCCAGGGCAGCGAGTGCCTCGAGGCGGGCCGGCACCTCGGCCGGACTGTTGGCGTGAACCGTTCCGGCCCCACCGTCATGGCCGGTGTTGAGAGCGGCCAGAAGATCGACGACCTCAGCACCCCTCACCTCTCCGACGACGATGCGGTCCGGGCGCATCCGCAACGCCTGGCGGACCAGGTGACGCAGGGTGATCTCCCCTGCCCCCTCGACATTCGCGCTGCGGGCGACCAGGCGGATGAAGTGCGGGTGTCGTGGCGCCAACTCGGGTGCATCCTCGACGCACACAATGCGTTCGTCGTCCGCGACCGACCCGAGAGCTGCGGCCAACAGGGTCGTCTTGCCGGCGCCGGTGCCGCCGGATACCAGAAACGCCAACCGCGAGGAGATGACGTCAGCAAGTAGTGCCGCGGCCTCGGAGCTGATCGCACCGGCCGCCGTCAACGCCGCCAGACCCTGGCTCGCGGGCCGAAGCACCCGCAGGGAAATACAGGTACCGGCAACCGCAATCGGCGGTAGTACCGCGTGCAGTCGGACGGTGAACTGCCCGCCGATGCCGCCGGCGAGTTGCCCGTCGACCCACGGCTGGGCGTCATCGAGTCGCCGACCGGCAGCAGTGGCGAGGCGCTGTGCAAGACGGCGAACCGATGCCTCGTCAGGAAACCGTATCGCACTGCGGCGCAGCCCATTTCCATCATCGACCCACACCTCATCCGGTGATGAGACCAGCACATCAGTGACGCCTTCGGCGCGCAGTAGCGGTTCGAGAATGCCAGCACCGGTCAGTTCCGTCTCCAGCAGGCGCAGGCTGTTCAGCACGTCGGTATCGCCGAGCATCCCCCCGGCCTCGGCGCGAATCGCCGCCGCGACAACCGGCGGTCGAAGTGGTGCCGCCTCGGCGGCCAACCTCTCGCGAACCCGATCGATCATTGACCCACTCATGCGGCCCGAACCTCGGGACCGGAACGCACGACACCCAGTACCGTCCGCGCTGCCGCAGCCAACGGCGATCGGCGCCCCAGCCGCAGTCCACCGCGTTCCAGATGCACGGCAAGCATCGGTTCCGGGCGCATGGACGCCAACAGCGGTGCCGCCGCGGCGTCGGCCACCTCACCGGCCCGCAGACCACTCGGTGCTGGTCCGCGCACCACCAGGCCTACGTTCGGATTCATCGTGCGCACCACCCCCGCCACCGCCGCGGTCGCGGCGATGCTGCGCACGTCGCAACTTGTCACGATCACGGCGAGATCGGCAGACTCCAAGATCCGCACAGACGCCGCGGTGAGTTGCCTCGGCAGGTCACACACCACCGTGGTGCCCCCACGCCGGCCGGCATCGACGATCGACGACGCCGCGGTGGCGTCGATCTCGTGGAATTCCCTCGTGCCGGACAGCACGCTCAGGCCGCGCAATCGCGGTAACACGTCGCGAACCGCACTCCAGCCGAGCCGTCCGCTCCCGACGGAAAGGTCAGGCCAGCGCAAACCAGGAACGGATTCCACACCCAGCATCAGATCGAGGCCGCCACCACAGGGGTCCAGATCAACCAGCAATGCCTCCTCGGCACTGCATGCCAGCGCACCGGCGAAGACCGATGCGCCAGCGCCACCGCGACCGGCCGTGACGGCGATCACCCGACCACGACGGCGAGCGACGCGACCCAGCTCCGCCGCCTCGGACAGCCAACGCACCAGTTCGGCTTCCTGGGTAGGCAGAACGCAGACGCACCGGGCACCCACCGCGATGGCCGCCGCCCATGTCGCGGCCGAAGGTTCAGCAGCCGCCACCAGGAACACATCGTCCCGCCGCGGCATCCCCGCTCGGACGCACCCGCCGGCGCCGTCCTCGTCCACCACGATCGCGGCGGCCGTGGGCCACAGTTTGCGATTTGGCGTTGGTGTCCGGATCGCCCGCAGGCCGACCGCGGCCGCGATGGCATCGGCGGTGGCGGACAACGCGGAATCGTTGATCACCGAAAGCAGAACCGGAGCTTGCGAAGGCACTCGCTGACGCTGACCCAGCGCCGGTCGGTCCGCCAGTCTGCCGTCGCGCAGCTGTGGATGGCGTCCGGTCTGGGGATTATTTCTGAGGCCGGTCAGGCGATGCGGCAAAGAACGAGAGGCCGCAGATAAAGGACGACCCTCGCCAGGGGGGGAGGAGGCGAGGGTCGTCGTGTATCAGCCCCGGGGGGTCGGGCTGATGCACCCCCGGCCGAAGCCAGGTGAACCCGACTATACACACGTCCATGGCCGATAGCGCAAGGCTTACCGGCCTGATAAAACTACGTTTTTCCTGTGAAAGTACAGCCGTGGTCAGGTGACGTGGACTGCCACTTTCGCGGTGGTTCGGTGGCGGACTTCGCCCGGCAACGCGCCGAGATCGCCCACAGTCATGCTGATGACAAGGCCGGTTTATGCGGGTCAATACCCGGCCGGCAGGCCCACCGCTGCCGAATTCATCAGTGCACAGTCGCGCACGTGCAGATTCAGCAAACCGAATCTGCGCACGGATACCAGGCAAATCGCGTCGGCGGTCGGCGAACCTGGGGCCGCACGCCCAACGATGCGGAATTGATGCTTGCTGTGACGGCCGTCACGGAGTACAAAGGTTTTACGGACGCTTGGTGACGCCAAGGGAGTGTCGGAAGAGAAGGTTCTCCCTCCGGATCTAAGCGATCCAGCACGGTTACGGGCACCCACGCGGAGCATGCCGCGATATGGCAGAAGCGTTGCGGGCCTGCGTAATTGCACAGCGAGTGCATGATCGCCGAGGCCACCCACGCAACCCACCTAGCACGCCTGGTAACCCGGACAACCGTGCTGGCGGGCGGCGAGCCGAATTCACTTCGGAGCGCCGCCCGCTTTCATGTTCGGTGGGCCGCAGTCGTCAGCCCCCGGCGGCGTCGGCGATCGACAATGCCTCGCGCGCACCGTCTTCCAGTGCACGGCAGCAATGCAGCAGCCATTCCCGCACCGCGTCGGGATCGCCGGTGGCGAAGCCGGCAGCCGCGGACCGATACTCCTCGGTCCGGCGTAACCAGTACACCTCCGGCACCCCGAGTCCGTGCGGGTCAAGTCCGGTGGCGATCGTCACCAGGCGCGAAACTGCCCGTGCGACAACACCATCGGCACTACCGAACGGCGCTAACGTCAGCAGTTCGCCGTGTGCAACGGCGGCAAGGATCGGAGCACCGACCGCGCTTCCGCCGGTGACCAGGCCGGTCAGCAGGTCAAGTCGGGCCGAAATTTCGGGAACCTGGCGCGGCCGGCCGAGTTGCTGCTCGTCCACCAGGTCAGCGGCAGCAAGAGAGTGCAGGCGCGCCAGAGCCTGCAACGGGGCGCGTTGCCACACCCCCACCACTGCGGTGCTGCCGCCCTCGAGGGCCTGACCGGCGCGCAGTGCTCCGGCGAGTACCGGATCGTGTGACACCGCGGTGGGATCGAGTTGCATACCCCCGCCGTCGAGCGCCGAGGAGGATCGCGCGCCACGGATCGCCGACTCCGCTGCGGTCAGCGGCCACTTCCGAAGATTGGTGCGGTGTCGGTGGGCTCTGCCCAGCGCAGCGCGCGCGGCCTCGGCGGCGTCGGCCACCCCCGGCATCGTCACCAGTGGCGCCAACAGGTCGCGCTTTCCTGACTCCACGGCCAGAAACGTTAGACCCATCGGAGTACCGACGTCTTCCGGCCCGATGCGCGGTAGCCCAATGCCCGCCCGGTCCGGTGACTACGCTCACAGCCATGACCGAGGCGCACCGAGATGTTCCGTCGTCGTACCCGCCGCCCGCCGACTTCGCCGCGCACGCCAATGCCACC
>SYAA01000338.1 GCA_005789055.1 Actinomycetota bacterium | reverse complement strand
GCGAGGCGGGCGATCCGGCTCTCCATCTGTCGCACCTTCTGCGCCTGCTTCTCGCTGGACTCCGTCGCCGCGCGCCGCCGGATCTTGTCGTTGTCCGGTGCCTTGCGCATCGCGTTGCGAACGCCCTGACTCGACCACTCCCGCTGAGTTCGTGCGCGCGCCACCAGATCGGCCTTCTTATCGGCGAACTCGTCGTACTCATCCCGGCGGTGCCGGCGGGCGACCTCACGTTCTTCCAGATAACTGTCGTATCCGCCGCCGAAGATGGCGGTGGTGTTTTGCGCCAGATCAAGCTCCAGAACGCGAGTGACGCTGCGGGCGAGGAACTCCCGGTCGTGACTGACCAGCACCACCCCGCCGCGCAAATCACGCACGAAGTCCTCCAGTCGGGCTAGACCGTCAAGATCCAGATCATTGGTCGGCTCATCGAGCAGGACGATGTCGAATCTCGACAACATCAGGGCCGCCAATCCGACCCGCGCCGCCTGCCCGCCCGACAATGCGGTCATCAGAGTCGACTGAGGCGCCACCACGTCGTGGTCGAGTCCGAGATCGGCCAGGACTGCGGGCAGTCGCTCGTCGAGATCCGCCGCGCCGGTGGCGAGCCAGTGATCCAGCGCCGCGGAGTAGGCCTCCGCCGGATCCACGCCTGCCGGAGCCGAGTCCGACGGATCCACGCCTGCCGGAGCCGAGTCCGACAATGCCGCGGCGGCGGAATCCATCGCGATCGTCGCCGCAGCGCAACCGGTGCGCCGCGCGATGTAGCTCGCTACGGTCTCACCGGGTACCCGCTGATGCTCTTGGGGAAGCCAACCGACGAACGCATCGGCCGGTGCGAGGCTGACGGTGCCATCGAGTAGCTCGACATCGCCGGCCAGGATCCGAAGCAGTGTGCTTTTGCCGGCACCATTGACACCGACAACACCGACGACGTCGCCCGGCGCGACGGTGAGGTCCAGGCCCTCGAACAGGGTGCGGTGGGCGAATCCGCCCGCCAGGTTCTTGGCGACCAGCGTTGCGGTCATCGCTCTATCGTTGCACCCGTGGAGCCGACCCACAGATACCCATGGTCTCTACAGTGGAACCCATGGCTTTCACTCACGTAGTGACTTTCAAGTGGCGCGACGAAGACTACGACGACCGCGGGATCGCCGATGCACTTCGCGGTCTGATCGCACGTTTCGATGGTGTGCGCAGCTATCTGTGCGGGTCGGACGTCGGTCTCACACCGGGGGCCAATGACTTCGCGGTGGTCGGCACATTCGACGACCGTGCATCCTTCATCGCCTATCGCGATCATCCGGAACATCAGCGGATTCTCACGGAAATGATCGCCCCGAATCTTCAATCGCGCACCGTCGTCCAGTTGGAGCAGTAACGCGGCTAGGGTGACGAGATTCGGCTTGCGCGAACAGGCCGACAGACAGTTGGGCGAAATTCATGACCGCAGCATCAGAGACGCCGGATCTCGAATCCCGGGTCGGCCACCACTACCAGATGGACGGCACCTACCTGGTCGGCCGCGAGAAGGTCCGCGAGTACGCCCGGGCCGTGCAGGACTATCACCCGGCGCACTGGGATGTCGACGCCGCGGCGAAGCTGGGCTATTCGGAACTGGTGGCACCGCTGACCTTCACCTCGACTCCGGGGATGTCCTGCAACCGCCTGATGTTTGAGTCCGTCGTCGTCGGCTATGACACCTATGTGCAGACCGAGGAGGTCTTCGAGCAGCACCGCCCCATCGTGGCCGGTGACGAACTACATATCGATGTCGAACTCACCGCGGTGCGCCGGATCGCCGGCAGGGACCTGATCACCGTGACGAACACCTTCACCGATGCGGCTGGGGATCGCGTGCACACGTTGCACACCACCGTCGTCGGCGTCACCTCCGAGGACATCAACCCGGCGGTCAAGGCGGCCGTGCAGAAGATGATGATGCACGACATGGACATCATGGCCGTCGGCGAGGGTGAGTACACCAAAACAGTGCGCCCCGAGGGCCAGATCCGGATTGCCGATGACTCGTCGCGAACCCCCGGTACGGCGGACTTCGATGAACTTAAGGTCGGCGACGAATTGGGCGTGCGCCACACCCGGCTGTCCCGCGGCGATCTGGTCAATTATTCCGGCGTGGCCGGCGATGCCAATCCGATCCACTGGGACGAGAGCATCGCCAAGCTGGCCGGACTACCCGATGTCATCGCCCACGGCATGCTCACCATGGGGTTGGGCGCCGGATTCGTCTCGGCGTGGACCGGGGATCCGGGTGCAGTGACGCGCTATGCGGTGCGGCTATCAGCACCCGCCGTCGTCCCCGCCAACGAAGGAACCGACATCGAATTCAGCGGCAAGATCAAGTCGCTGGACCCGGAGACCCGGACCGGCGTTGTACTCGTCGCGGCGAAATCCGAGGGCAAGAAGATCTTCGGTTTGGCGACATTGGATGTCCGCTTCCGCTAACCCCGCGACGCCGCGATTGGTGAGTTGGGCGCAGAACCTCTCGGCCTAGCCCCCCGCAAACCAGGTGAGTCCGGCAGAGAACACGAAGCCCGCGGCGCCGATAACTCCGGCCCAGTTCTTCACGTTGCGCACCGCGATCGGGATCATCTCGTTGATGACGACCACGAGGAGCGCGCCCGCCGCGATGGACTGGATTATCGCCTGCATCGCGTCTGATGACCCGTCCAGCAGGGTGTAGCCAGCGGCCGCGAAGACCGCTCCGATGACGACGATTGAGGCGAACCTCAGCAGGATCTTGCCCATGGCGAGACCGCCAGCAAGTAGTGCAGCAGCGATGCCGATTGCCTCGGGGATAGCCGAGATGAAGATGGAGCCGACCAGCGCGGCAGAGACGCCCAAAGTCGCCGTATGCAGGGTCAAGCCAACCGCGACGGACTCAGGAACGCCGTCGATGACCATGCCGATAGTGAGGTTTCTGGCCTCTTTGTTGGAGGCACCGTGCACTACTTCGCCGTGCCCCGCGGGGCTTGGTGCGACTTCGGTGGCTTCGAGCGCCTCGGCCGCATGCTCTATGTCACCCCTGCGCTCAAGCAGAGCGATAATGCCGAAGTAGATGAAACAGCCGATGCCGATACCCAGGGCAGTTGGGCCTGCTCCGGCCTCGTTGTAGGAGACAGCAACGAGATCGACGGTGACAGCCGAGATGACTGCGCCTGCGCCGAAAGCCATCAGGCCACCGACGATTGCTGGGCGCTTGAGTGATGGGAACCGCCACACCAACACGGCCCCGACGACGAGAGCCGATTGGGCGAGGGCACCGAAGAGTGCGGCTTCCAACATGAAGCGGAAACTACACCCCGCGATGCTCCGCATCACACGATGCCGACTCGAGGGTCCCTGGTGTAGGGCCAATTCGTGACGATTGCAAGGGGAACTCCGGGGTGGCCTGGGTCACGCAGTAGTAGGCCTTGCCCGCCGCGGTGCCCGCCGTCTCGTCGACGCGAATCGGTACGTTGCCGGCGAGGTGCTTGGTCTGAGGAGTGCCGTCCGGGTAGATCCGGGAGGCCATGTCATACATCTGCCGCACCCGTTCGGCACCGGCGAACCCCATGTCTGGGCCGTAGAATCGGCGGCGTGAACAGCACGTCCGGCGAGGACACTGCGACCGGCAGCCGGCGGGCACATGTTGTGCGACTGGCGCTATTCGCTGCGTTTCTCCTCGTCCTGTTCTATCTGGTCGCGGTCCGGCGAATCGTCGACGTCGAAGAGGTTCGCGCCACGATCGCCCGGTTCGGGCCCGCCGCCCCGTTG
>SYAA01000337.1 GCA_005789055.1 Actinomycetota bacterium | reverse complement strand
GGCGATGATCGCTGACGCCGGCGCCGGTAGCGCTTTGCCTCGACTGGCACGGACGTGGGAGATCGCCAGCAGGATCGCGGCGGCCATCAGGGCCAGCGAGAAATACACCATGGTCTCGCCGAGGTGCTCATGGGTTTCCAGAGCCGCCGAATCGTCCACCTGGCCGTAGAGCCATTCACCGGCTTCGGCGGCGATCGGCGTCAGCACCAGGTTGACGGCGGCCAACGCGAACACCAGCCACACCAGCCGTTGCCGGGCCGCCGGCCAGATCGCGCACAGGATTGCCAGGATCGCGGCCAAGGGAGCCAGCACCACGATGAAGTGCACCAGCAGGGGATGGGCAGGCAGACCGCTGATCATGGACACCTGCTCACACTAGCCGGGTGCATGCTATTGCGGTGACTGGACATCGCCCGCCATGACGTGGCTGACCCGCAACGTTCGTGTGCTCTCCGCGGTGTCATTCCTGCAGGACACCGCCAGTGAGTTGCTCTACCCGCTGCTGCCGATCTACCTGACCACGGTGCTCGGCGCCCCGCCGGCCGTGGTGGGCGCGATCGAGGGTGTAGCGGAGGGTGCCGCGTCGGTGACCAAACTTGCCGTCGGGCCCCTCGGGGACCGGTATGCCAAACGGCCCCTGATCGCCACCGGATACGGGATGGCGGCGCTGGGCAAGGTGATCGTCGCCGCCGCCGGCGCCTGGCCCGGTGTGCTCACCGGCCGGGTGGTCGATCGACTGGGAAAGGGAATCCGGGGCGCGCCTCGGGATGCACTGTTGGTGGACGGTATCGAATCCAGCGAGCGCGGAAGGGTTTTCGGCTTTCACCGGGCCATGGACACCCTCGGTGCGGTGGTCGGCCCGCTTCTCGGCCTCGCCGGTTACGAACTGCTCGATCATCAGATCGCACCGCTGCTCTACATCGCGATCATTCCAGCGGTGCTATCGGTGCTGCTGATCTTCCTGGTGCGGGAGAAGCCGCGAACCGGACCGCGACCACCGCGACAACCCCTCTTCAGTGGTTTCCGGGACCTGCCGCGACGGTTCTGGCGGGTGACCGCCGTAGTCATCGGGTTCGGTCTGGTCAACTTCCCCGACGCACTGCTGTTGTTGCGGCTCAACGAGATCGGGTTCGGCGTCGCCGAGGTGATCCTGGCCTACGTCGCCTACAACGTGGTGTACGCGCTCGCGAGTTTCCCGGCTGGTGCACTGGCCGACCGGTTGCCGCACTCGGTGGTGTTCGGCGTCGGTCTGCTGTTCTTCGCCGTCGCGTACCTGGGCCTCGGACTGACCACCGACCCGGTGTGGGCGTGGATACTGATCGGCGTCTACGGGATCTTCACCGCCTGCACCGATGGAGTGGGAAAGGCGTGGGTGTCCTCGCTCGTCGGCTCCGGACGGCAGACCACCGCACAGGGGGTATTCCAGGGCGGCAGCGGACTGGCGATCCTCGTCGCCGGGGTGTGGGCCGGGTTGCTGTGGGGCGCCGACGGACGGCTGCCGCTGCTGATCTCGGGTGTGGTGGGCGGGTGCTTCGCAGCGGTGCTGATCGGCCGATGGGCGCTGCGATTGGGCACCGCGGCCTGATTAGGCTCACCGGCATGCGGATGATCCACGTGATCGGCATTGGAGCCGGCGATCCCGACTTCGTGACGGCACAGGCGATCAGGGCACTGCGCGACACCGACGTGTTCTTCGCGATGGACAAGGGCGAAGCAACCGGCGACCTTCTCGCTCTGCGCCACGAGGTCTGCCGCCGCTTCATCACCGAGCCGCAGTACCGCTTCGTGGAGCTACCCGATCCGGTTCGTGCCAACGATTCCGACTACACCAGTGCCGTCGGCGACTGGCACATGGCCCGAGCGCGGTTGTGGGCAGGCGCAATCGAGACCGAACTCGGCCCCAATGACGTCGGCGCCTTCCTGGCATGGGGTGACCCGTCGCTCTATGACAGCACCCTACGGATTCTCGACGAGGTGGCCCGTCACGTCGAATTGCGCTACGACGTCGTCCCCGGGATCACCGCCATCCAGGCATTGACCGCCCGGCATCGCATCCCACTCAACGACATCGGCGAACCGGTGCTGATCACCACCGGCCGGCAACTGCGCCGTCAGGGTTTGTCAGGTTCGGCGGTGGTGATGCTCGACGGGGACTGCGCCTTCCTGGATTGCCCACCGCAGACCCGGATCTGGTGGGGCGCTTACCTCGGTACCGCAGACGAGATCCTCGTCTGCGGAACGGTCGGCGAGGTCGGTGAGCGGATCGCCGCTCTGCGCGCCGACGCCCGGGCGCGGATCGGTTGGATCATGGACACCTATCTGCTGCGGGCGTGACAAGATCAAACGATGAGTTTTCTGCTGCGGGTCGGTCTCACCGGGCTGGCACTGTGGGTGGTCACCCTGATCGTGCCGGGGATCGACTTCGTCGGCGGTTCCAGCACCATCGAGAAAGTCGGCATCGTCGCGGTGGTGGCGTTGATCTTCGGTTTGGTCAATGCGGTGATCAAACCGATCGTGCAGGTGCTGTCGATCCCGCTCTACATCCTGACCCTGGGGCTTTTTCACGTCGTGATCAATGCGCTGATGCTGTGGATCACCGCGTGGATCACCGAGCACACCACGCACTGGGGTTTGCAGATCGACCACTTCTGGTGGACAGCCATCTGGGCGGCGATCCTGCTGTCGCTGGTGGGCTGGGCACTGTCGCTGCCGTTTCGCAGCGCGGAGCGCGCCATCGGCGGCTGACCCGCGCGGTCTTACCCGGCCCGGCCGCGTTCCTGGCGATACCGACGAACCAGTGCATCGGTGGAGCCATCCGACTGCGGTGCCGGTGAGGCGTCGTCGGTGAGCACCGGAAGCAGTGCCATGGCCTGGGTCTTG
>SYAA01000336.1 GCA_005789055.1 Actinomycetota bacterium | reverse complement strand
GTCGATGCCGTCGGCATAGACCTCGAAGGGCACCGGCAGGTGCTGCCACCGGAAGTCCGCCCCGAACCGGTTGACGAGGCGAGCCAACGGGCCGAGCATCGCGATCGCGAACGGGTTCGACTTGACGTCGGCCGCAGACAGCAGACTGGTCTTGAGTCTGCGGCGCAGCACCGGCAGCGACTGGGCCACCTGGGAGAAGACGTTGAGCGGGTTGGCGATGTCGGGTCCGGACTGCAGCACCCGGCCGCGGCGGCGCAGCGCCGACTTGAGCCGACGCAGTTCGCGGGGTTTGGCGTAAGTCGACGGCAGGGTGCGAGAACGGCAGACCTCGCCGTCGATCTTGTCGAACAGCAACTGCATGGAGGACATCCCAAGGAACCCGGCGTCGAGCGCCTCGGTGAGCATCCGCTCCATCTCGGCTTGCTCCCCGGAGGTGGGTCGGCTGTCCTTGCGGGTGGCCCGGTCCAATCCCATTGTGGCGGTGCGCATATCGGAATGGCCGATGAATGCCGCGACATTCGGCCCCAGCGGACGGGCTTCAAGTGCCCGGATGTACTCGTGCGCGGTGTTCCAGGTCTTGGCGCGATCGACAGCGTCGATGACGTGCTCGCGCGGAATTGCCTCGACCCGGCCGAACAGGTCGCCGGCGTCGGTGCCGCTGATGTGGATCGTCGACAGCGAGCAGGAGCCGAACAGCACCGTGGTGACGCCGTGGCGCACGGACTCCGGCAGACCGGGCCCGTCGAGCACCTCCACGTCGTAGTGGGTGTGGATGTCGACCAGTCCGGGCAGCACCCACTTGCCATCCGCGTCGATCACCTGCGGGCAGTCGGTCGCGTCGAGTTCGTGCGGCGTCACCGTGGCGACGCGGCCGTCGCGGATCCCGATCGTGCGCACCGCAGAGGGTGCGCCGGTGCCGTCGAACCAGCGACCGTTGCGGATGATCGTGTCGTAGCTCACAGGGTCCTCGCTCCCAGGTTCATTGGAGTCATCGAACAGTGCGCTCCGGCGGGTGTCAACGAAGCTCACCGCCCACACCGGCGGCGGCCCCCAACCGCACCGGCAACTGCGCCCACCCGCGCAGCACCCGGGTGTCGCGGCGGCGACCGGGCCCGGCGAGTTGCGCGTCGGGGAAGTGGGTGAAGAATCGCCGCAAGCCGACTTCCCCCTCGATCCGGGCCAGCGCCGCGCCCAGGCAGAAGTGCCTGCCTCCCGAGAACGAGAGGTGACGGCCGGCATTGGCCCGGCGCACGTCGAATCGGTTCGGATCGGTGAACACCGCCGGATCGCGGTTGGCTGCGGCCAGATAGATCACGATGAACTCACCGCGTTTGACTGCGGTGCCCGCCACCGTGGTGTCGGTGCGCGCCACCCGGCCGGTGAGTTGCACCGGTGATTCCAGCCGCAGGATCTCCTCCACCGCACCCGGCCACAGCGCCGGGTCGTCACGCAGCAGGGCCAGTTGGTCGGGGGAGTTGAGCAGCAACCGAATCCCGTTGCCGAGCAGGTTCACCGTGGTTTCGAAGCCGGCGGCCAGCACAAGTCCGGCGATGGCCCGCAGTTCGGTCTCATTGAGCCGGACACCGCCCTCGGACGCCCTGATGAGCTGGCTCATCAGATCCTCGCCAGGGTGATCCCGCAGTTTCCCGAGGTGCGCGCCAAGCCAGCCGTTGAACCCCACCAAGCCGCGCTGGACCTGCTGGTACTGCGGCCAGGTCAGGCCGAAATCCAAACTGGGCGCTGCCAATTCACCGAACTCAAGAATCCGGGACCGGTCGGCTTCGGGCACCCCGAGCATCTCACTGATGATCGCCACGGGCAGTTGCGCGCAGTACCGCTCGACGATGTCGACCGGTGCCGACCCGCCGGAGAGCTCGTCGAGGAGTGCGTCCGCAGTGCCCTCGACACCGTCGGCCAGCGCGGCCACCGCGCGCGAGGTGAATACCGACGACACCGTCTTGCGGTAGCGGGTGTGATCGGGTGGCTCGACGGCCAGCAGCGACGGCGCCAGCAGCGGATGCAGCAGATCCGCCCGGGTGTGTCCTTCGAGCCATCGCAACGGTCCGGGCAGGCTCGCCCCCACCGAGATGACCCGCAAGTCCTCGGAGCGCAGCAATTCGTGGGCGATCGTGTGGTCTACGGTCAGGTATCCGATGCGGGAGCGCACCATGGGCCCCCGCGCCCGTAACTCTTCGTAGAACGGCACCGGATCGGCGCGAACCGATGGATCGGCCATCAGTCGGGCCTGCAGATCACCGCGGCGGGCCGAGAATTTTGCCGCTGAGCGCACCACGCCATGCATGGCGAACCAGTGCAGCCGTTCCCGGGTGGTCACGCCCGGGGCGTCCTGTTCACGTGGGCCCTGGTCATTGGGGCGTCCAGCTGACCGGGAGCCTCTTGATGCCGTGGATGAACGCAGACAGCAGCATCGCCGGTTCCTCGGTCACGGTGATATCGGGAATCTGCTTATGCAACTCCTCGAATACCACCGTGATCTCTCGGCGGGCGAGGTTGGCGCCGAGGCAGAAATGTGTTCCGCCGCCACCGAACCCGAGGTGATGATTGTGCTGTCGGGCCACGTCGAACTTCCACGGGTTGTCGAACTTGTCCTCATCGCGGTTGGCCGAGCCGTACCACATGGTGACCTTGTCGCCTGCGGCGATCGTGACGCCGCTGAGTTCGACATCGCGGGTGGCGGTGCGACGCATGTAGACCACCGGGGATGCCCAGCGCACGATTTCCTCCACCGCCGTCGACGTGTGGGTATCGAAATCATTCCACCAGATCTCGCGCTGCTCCGGGTAGCGGCTCAGCGCCAGGACGCCGTGGCTGATGGCGTTACGGGTGGTCTCATTGCCGGCGACAGCGAGCAGGATGAAAAACGAGGCGATCTCAGCGGAGGTGAGGCGCTCACCGTCGACCTCGGCCGCCACCAGGGCGGTGGTCAGGTCATCGCGAGGGTTGACGCGGCGGTCCTCGGCGAGCGCGGTTGCGTAGGCACCGATATCGAAGGCGACCTTGATGAACTCTTCGTAGTCGGTGGTGAGGTCCGGATCCCCGAAGCCCAAAATGATGTTCGTCCAGTGAAAAATCTTCTGGTGGTCATCCTCCGGAATGCCCATCATGTCGCAGATCACCTGCAGCGGAAGCGGTCCGGACAATTCGGCGACGAGTTCGCCGTTACCGTCGGGATTGTTGGTGATCAGATCCGACACCAACCGTTGGGCGCGCGTCCGGACCGATTCCTCGGTCCGGGCCACCACCTTCGGCGTGAAGGCGCTGCGCACGATGTTGCGCAACCGGGCGTGGCGCGGATCGTCGAGAGAGATCATCGAACCGAAGTACTCGGCGACCTCGGGGGCCTGATCGGCGATGGTGATATTGGGGTAGGAACTGAAGATGTCCGGGTGGCGGCTGGCGTAGTGGACGTCCTCGAACTTCATCAGCGCCCAGTGGCCGGCACCTGCCGGAAAGCCCTCGTAGTCGACCTCGTTGAAGAAAGTGACCGGCGCCTCCCGCCGCAGGGTCGCAAACGCCCCGTCCCGGATCGAGTCATCCAGCGCCCAGAATTCCAGAGTGCCCAAATTGATGTCCGCGAGCGGCACCTGCGGGGGAGCCTCGCCGTTCACGCGGGTGGCGATTCCCCGGTGTGCGTTACCCATGCTTGACGTTCCGTCCTGTGAAGGTGATCGAAAAGACCCTACGACTGTTCTTCGACAACATTCTT
>SYAA01000335.1 GCA_005789055.1 Actinomycetota bacterium | reverse complement strand
GTGCCCCGGCCTTGCCCATGACCTGGATCGCGGCCTCGGCGAAGCGGATCAGCCCCGACGCCCCGATGGGATTCGAGGACAGCACCCCGCCGGAGGGGTTGACCGGAAGCCGCCCGCCGATCGCGGTCTCGCCGGCCTCGGTGAGTTTCCAGCCCTCGCCCTCCGGCACGAAGCCGAGGTTCTCCAGCCACATCGGTTCGAACCAGGAAAACGGGACGTAGATCTCGGCGACGTCGATTTCATCGATCGGGCTGGTGATGCCGGCGTCCTTCCAGAGCGCGGCGGCGGCGTCGCGACCGGCCTGCGGGTTGACCTGGTCACGACCGCTGAAGGCAATCGGTTCGGTGCGCAACGCGGTGGCGTGAATCCAGGCAACCGGGTGACCCCCGGTCACCCGCTGATCGGAGATCTCCTCATCGCCGATCACGATTGCGCATGCGCCGTCCGAGGACGGGCAGGTCTCGTCGAACCGGACCGGGTCCCAGAGCATCGGGGATTCCAGCACCTTCTCCAGCGTGATGTCCGGCTGATGCAAGTGCGCCAACGGGTTCTTCGCGCCGTTGAGCCGGTCCTTCACCGCAACCATCGCGCCGATATGTGCCGGTGCGCCAGTGCGCCGCATATAGGCGCGGATGTGCGGGGCGAAGTAGCCGCCCGCACCGGCGCCGACCGGTTTGGTGAAAGGCACCGGAATCGACAACGCCCACATGGCATTCGACTCCGACTGCTTCTCCCACGCCACTGCCAGCACCCGGCGGTATTTGCCGGACTTGACCAGGCTTGCTGCCACGACGCCGGTCGATCCACCCACCGACCCTGCGGTGTGCACGCGGATCAGTGGCTTGCCCGTGGCGCCCATGGCATCGGCCATGAACAACTCCGGCATCATGACGCCCTCGAAGAAGTCCGGAGCCTTGCCCACGACCACGGCGTCAATATCCGCCATCGTCGAACCGCTATCGGCAAGTGCCCGATCGATGGCCTCGCGCACCAGGCCGCTCATCGAGACGTCGGTGCGTTTGGCGACGTACTTGGTCTGGCCGGTGCCCAGGACTGCAGCGAGGTTTTTAGCCATCAGGCATCCTTCCCTTCCAGCACGGCGACCAGGTTCTGTTGCAGCACAGGGCCGCTCGTGGCGTGCGCCAGCACCCGTCCCGCCGATCTGTCGAAGATGTGGCGTGCGGCGAGTCCGACACGCTCCAGTCCGGTGGAGAACATCGGGTTGGCCGCCAGCGCACCCCCGGACGGGTTGACCTTCGTCGAGGGTCCCAGCCCGATCGCTTCAGAGAGAATCAGCTGTTGGTGGGTGAACGGGGCGTAGATCTCGGCCACGTCGATGGACCCGGAATCTCCGCCGGTCGCCGCGCGTGCGCACGCGGCGGTGGACGGCGAGGTGGTCAGATCTCGCGCGCCGAGGACCGGGGTCTCGATGCGATGCTCGAAACCCGTGATCCAAGCCGGGTTTTCGCGAAGCTCACGAGCGCGGTCGCCTGCGGCCAGCACGATCGCCGACGCACCGTCGGTGATCGGTGCTATGTCATGGCGGCGCAGCGGGTCGGCGAAGTACGGCCGATCGAGCAACTCCGCGACCGTCTTGGCTGGCTTCTCGTGGTCGGTGCGCCCGGCCGCGGCGAAGCTATCCAATGCCACCTGGGCCATCTGCTCGGAGGTCCACTTGCCGGCGTCGAGGCCGAGACGAGCCTGCAGGCCGGCTAGGGAGACCGCGTCCGGCATCAGCGGCGCGACTGTGTAGGGATCTGTCTGGAGAGCCAGTACCCGGCGCAAGGTTCCGGCGCTCGATTTGCCGAAGCCGTACACCAGCGCGGTGTCGACCTCGCCGGTGAGGATCTTGATGTAGGCCTCGTACAGCGCCCATGCGGCGTCCATCTCGACGTGCGACTCGTTGATGGGTGGTACCGCGCCGATGGCGTCGATCGCGGAGAGGAACGAAAAAGCGCGCCCGGCAAGGTAATCCGAGGATCCAGAGCACCAGAATCCAATGTCGGTCTGGACGATGCCTAACTCCGCGTAAAGTTCGGCGAAGCAGGGCATCAACATTTCGACGCCGTTGGTGGTACCTGCGGTACGGCGAACGTGCGGCGCGTGGGCGAACCCGACGACGGCGACTTCTCTCATACTCTGCCTTTACAGGTGATGCTTGTAGGTGTCGTACTCGGCGTCCGGTTCGCCGGTGGGCCGGAAGTAATCGATGGTGTCGATGCCGAAGTCTCTCTCCTCGAGGGGCTTCCACACCGCCTGCACTCGCATGCCCATCCGAACATCGGCGGCGTCGATCTCGGTGACCAGATGCAGGAAGGGGATATCGGCGCCGTCGAGCAGGATGTACGCCGCCACATACGGTGGCTTGATCTTCTGGCCGGCGAACGGGATGTTGATAATGGCGAACGTCGTGACGGTGCCCGTGTCGGGCAGCTCCACGAACTTGTCGAGTTCTTTGCCGGTAGCAGGATCTGCTTCGCGCGGCGGGAAATAGACCTTGCCGTTGTCACCGGAGCGGGCACCGAGCAGGGTCCCCTCCTTCAGCGCACGAAGGAAGATGCTCTCCGGTCGCGATGCCGTGTGCTGAACGGCGAGGCTGCTCGGTGAGATCAGCATCGTGACCGGGTCACGGTCATCGGCGGTCTCGGAAACCGGCTCCGAGTCCTCCCCGGGAAGGAAGTATGCGATATCGGTGATCGCGCCGACCGGCTCGGCGACCCAGTGGGCATGCACCCGGTCACCGGTCTTGACCTCGCCATTGACCGCGTGCAGTAGAGCGGTGTCGGCGCCGTCAAGTTTGATCAGCGCCCATGCGAACGGCCGGTCCAGCGGCTGACCGTCGAGTGGCTGAGGCTGCCACGTCCAGGACAGCACCGTCCCCACGCTGGACACCGGCACGATCTCGGTCAGCGGCTCATAGCTGACCGGGTCGTACTCGATGACTGGCACGTGGACGCGTCCGTCGGAGCCGCGGACGCCGGTGATCCGGCGGTTGCGGAGCGCGGTGAAGAACGCGCCCAGCGTCGGCCCGACAGAACGGGTGTAGTCGAATGACAGGGTCAGCGGTGCCGACAATGGCGGCTCGTGCGAATCTGTCAAGGCCATCAGGGTCGGGTTGCTTTGGCTGACGCTCACGGCATCGAGTAGAACAGGTTCTAGTTATCGTGGCAAGGACGACCGGAGGGTGGCAATAGATGAAGCTGGGTCTGCAACTTGGATATTGGAGCGCACAGCCGCCCGAGAACCACGCCGAATTGGTGGCCGCCGCCGAGGCCGCGAACTTCGACACGGTATTCACCGCCGAGGCGTGGGGGTCGGACGCCTTCACCCCGTTGGCGTGGTGGGGTCGTGAAACCACCCGGATGCGGCTCGGCACCTCGGTGGTGCAACTCTCCGCCCGCACCCCGACGGCATGTGCGATGGCGTCGCTGACCCTCGATCATCTCTCGGGCGGCCGGCACATTCTGGGTCTGGGGGTGTCCGGGCCGCAGGTGGTCGAGGGCTGGTACGGACAGCGATTCCCCAAGCCGCTTGCCCGCACCCGGGAATACATCGACATCGTCCGCCAGGTGTGGGCCCGCGAGGCCCCGGTGACCAGCGCCGGCCCGCACTACCCGCTGCCGCTGACCGGCGAGGGAACCACCGGCCTGGGTAAGGCACTCAAGCCGATCGTGCACCCATTGCGTGCCGACATCCCCATCATGCTCGGCGCGGAGGGGCCGAAGAACGTCGCGCTGGCTGCTGAGATCTGCGATGGGTGGCTGCCGATCTTCTACTCCCCGCGGATCGCCGACATGTACAACGAATGGCTCGACGAGGGCTTCGCCCGGCCCGGTGCGCGTCGCAGCCGCGAGGACTTCGAGATTTGCGCCACCGCGCAGGTAGTCATCACCGACGACCGTGGCGCGACCCTCGAGATGATGAAGCCCTACGTCGCGCTCTACATGGGTGGGATGGGTTCTGAGGACACCAACTTCCACGCCGAGGTGTACCGGCGGATGGGGTACGGCCAGGTCGTCGACGACGTCACCACGTTGTTCCGGTCGGGCCGCAAGGACGAGGCCGCCGCGGTGATTCCCGACGAACTCGTCGACGATGCCGCGATCGTGGGCGATATCGACCACGTGCGCAAGCAGATCGCCCTCTGGGAGGCCGCCGGGGTCACCATGATGGTCGTCGGCGCGCGCAGCCCGGAGCAGATCAACGAACTCGCCGCACTGCTGTAGGGGATTGCTTGCGGGTCGGTTAGAACACGTTCTAGATTGGCCGAGTGACGACTCGCTGCTCAGCCCAGGATCGTGGGCTCGCCGAACGTCATATCCACATTGCCGACCGACCCGGACACCATTGGTCGCTTCGGCAGGCCAAGGGAGGCGAGTTCCTTCGCGTAGGGATGATCGCCGAGTCGAAGCGTCGCGCCGCCGGGCCGGAAACGCACTCCGGAATTGACCATCTCCCAGGGCACCTCACGGGTGGTGCCGTCGGCGTAGGTGTAGGTCTTGAGCACCTGCGGGCGCGATCGCAGCGACGGGATCGGGAGCCCGCGCCGGAACTCCATGCTCGCGATCAGCGACCCGCCTTCAGAGACCTCGAATCCGAAGGTGCCCGCATCCCGAACTGTGAAGTCCGCCATGATCTTCGGGAAACCCCAGATGGTTCGGCCAGCTTCCAGGGTGAACGACTGATCCACCGGCAGGTGGTGAATGAACGCCGCGGCGTCGGCCAGCGCTTTGAGGCCGCCGGCTTTCGAGCCGGGCGGGTTGACCATGACGCAGGTGCCGAACTCGTTGTAGCGGCCCAGATCGCCGTCGATGTAGCGGGCGAGCATCAGCGTCACCACGGCCCGTCCGGGGCGGAACTGGCAGACATCCAGCCCGCTGTAGTCGATCAGTCGCTGAGCGGACTCGGCCGGAACCGAGAACATCGCCGTGTGCACGTCGGCCTTACGGACTCGTACTGGCATCGTGAGGACAGTTCCGGCAATGGTGTGTTGGGCAGCGGGCATGAAACCACTGTAATGCGCGTCGATCCGGGGCAAGTCAAGATCATGGAAGGTAATCGATGACTGCAATCCATCCCAGCAAGCCGGACGTGGATCTGACGGACGGCAATTTCTTCGCCGACGGTGGCGCCCGCGAGGCGTACCGCTGGATGCGGGCGAACGAGCCGGTGTTCCGGGATCGGAACGGTCTTGCCGCCGCGGCGACGTATCAGGCGGTGCTTGACGCCGAACGCAACCCGGAGTTGTTCTCCTCAGCCGGTGGTATTCGCCCGGACAACCCGGCCATGCCGTACATGATCGATATGGACGATCCCGCACATCTGCTGCGGCGCAAGCTTGTCAACGCCGGGTTCACCCGCAAGCGGGTGACGGACAAGGCGCCCGGAATCGACGCCCTGTGCGACACGCTCATCGATGCGGTGTGCGAGCGAGGGGAGTGCGATTTCGTCCGCGATCTTGCCGCGCCGTTGCCGATGGCCGTCATCGGCGACATGCTCGGGGTGCTGCCGGAGGACCGGGCGACGCTGCTGAAGTGGTCCGACGATTTGGTGTGCGGTCTGAGCGCTACTGCCGACGAGGCAACCCTGCAGGCGGTGATGGAGGCCTTCGCCGGCTACACCGCGTTCACCATGGAGACCATCGTCAAACGCCGCGCCGAGCCGACCGATGACCTGTTCTCCATCCTGGTCAACGCCGAGGTCGACGGCGAACAACTCTCCGATGACGAGATCCTTTACGAGACGCTGCTGATCTTGATCGGCGGCGACGAGACCACCCGTCACACGCTGTCGGGGGGCACCGAACAGCTTCTTCGCCACCACGATCAGTGGGAGCAGTTGATAGCCGACGCTGCGCTGATACCCGGGGCGATGGAGGAAATGCTGCGCTGGACCTCACCGGTGAAGAACATGTGTCGGATGGCCACCGCCGACACTGAGTTCCACGGTACCGAGCTGCGTGAGGGCGACAAGATGATGCTGCTGTTCGAGTCAGCGAACTTCGACGAGTCCGTGTTCGGTGATCCGGAGAATTTCCGCATCGATCGGAACCCGAATAGTCATGTGGCGTTTGGATTCGGGACGCATTTTTGTTTGGGCAATCAGCTGGCTCGGCTGGAACTCAGCACCATGACCCGCAAGATTCTTGAGCGCCTGCCCGACCTGCGACTGGCTGACGACGCGAGGCTGCCGCTGCGGCCGGCGAACTTCGTCAGCGGCCTGGAGAAGATGCCGGTGGAGTTCACTCCGACCAAACCGGTGCTGGCTTAGCTGTCCCACCGAGCGACGAGCGTGGGCCTCGGGTACAGAACCCGGGCGTTTCGTGTGCACAGCACCCACGCTCGGGGGCGGACTAGCGCATCTTGAACTGCGGGGCTCGCTTCTCCTTGAAGGCCAACGGGCCCTCTTTGGCGTCCTCGGAGAGGAAAACCTCGATGCCGATCTTGGTGTCGATCTTGAAGGCATCGTTTTCGTGCATGCCCTCGGTCTCGCG
>SYAA01000334.1 GCA_005789055.1 Actinomycetota bacterium | reverse complement strand
GTGGCTGATGGCCGATGCACTCAACGCCGGCATCGACGAGGTGACTGCGACGGTCGAGGCCGTCCCCGCCTTGGCGGACCATCAAATCTTCGACCACCTGTTGCGGGCCGGGACCACGGCCGGTCAGCGCTGGAGCTGGGCCGGCCGCCGCGGCGGGAAAACGCTCGTCGAAATCGAGGCGCTGTGGACCGTCGGCGGGGAGTACCCGTCGCACTGGCCCAAGCCCCAGCACGGCTGGACGCTGACCATCGACGGCGACCCGACGATGCGCACCCATTTCCTCGTGATGGCCGGCTCCCCCGGGGCGACCATGCTTGAGCACGTCACCGCATCCAACGTCGCCACCGCCATGCAGATCCTCAACGCCGTCCCCGCTGTATGCGCAGCGCCGCCGGGCTTCGCGACCATGGCGGACCTGCCGCTGATTCGCAGCGTCACCGGGTTCGGCAACGACTAGCGGAGCCGACTGGCAGTTATTGGAGACCAACCGGCGCTAGTGGCCGCGTGCCACCCACAGCAGGGCGGCCGCCGCCACCACCTCGACCAGGAAGTAGAACCAGTTCGGATAGAACGCCGTCGGTCGATCCACGACTCCGGACACCAGCCGCCCGAGCGCCATGCCGCCAAGTGCGGCAGCAACCGTAATGAGGATGCCCTCGCGTGCCGGATGACCCGTTAAGGCAAGCGCAAGCATGCCGGCGATCGCCAGGCCGAATCCGCCGTAGACGGCACGCACTTCGGCGCGGGACTCCGGAATCGGCAGGGTGATACCGAACGGACGAATCAGCGCGGCCGGGCTGGCCAACGCGAAGCAACCCATGCCGAGGAAGAACACGGCGGCGAGAACGATCACGATGGTGCTCACAGCCACCCCCGGAGGAAGCCTGCGAGCAGGACGACGAAGCCGCCGATCTCGGCGATGATGAGCGCCCACATCGCGACATGGATGCTGCGCCCCGGTTGGCTCAGTTGGTTGGTCGTATCGCGCTTGGCGCCGTGGATGATATAGCTGATGATCGCTCCGACGAAGAAGAGGATGACCGTGGCCGCAGCCGTCGAATTGACCCAGTCCGGCCAGGCGCTGAGTTCGACGAAGACTGCCAACAGCAACGTCGCGAAGGAATACAGCAGCGCTGCGCGGTGCGCGATGTCCACATAAGGATGGGCCAGATGGTCAGGGCTCGTTGCCATCTGCCGGTATTTCCAGATCCCGAGCACCAGCGCCAGCAGAAAGATCAGTCCGGCGGCGAAAAGAGTTGCCATGGTCGGGTTTCCGAGGCTGTAGGTCAAGATCACTCCGTAAACGGTGAATGTGTAATGCGCCAGGTGAATTGACCCCACCGGCACAGGTCGGCGGTTGCCGAGTGGGGCTGCGCTCGCACCTCAGTGCGTATCTTATCCGCGAAGAACGTCTTGAATCCCTGACGGGGGTAGGCGTCGATCACCTGCTCGACAGTCTGCGGATGGATGTCCTCCAGCCTCATACCGGTGACATCAGCGGCCGTCCCGAAATGCAGAAGCGCGACCTCCGGGCGTTCCTTATCGGCACGGCCAACGTCCAGGTGCATGCGGATCGCCTTTGCGACGATCGCCGCCCGATCCTCCGGCCAGCCTTGTTCGCGCAGCCATGATTCCGCCGATGCGGCGCCGCGCTGCTCGAATGGGCCCTCCCCACCGATGAAATCGGTTAGTCCCAGGTCGTGGAGCATGGCCGCGATGAAGAGGAGTTCAGCGTCCCAGCTCAATCCATCGCGGGTTCCGAGCATTCCACCGAAGAGGTACGCCCGGTAGCTATGAGCAGCAAGGACACTCGGCGCCTGGTTGGCCAGAAGACTCGCGGCTTCGAGCGCCACCGGGGTGTCCGGCACAGGAATAGTGCTCAGCGGCAACGCTTCCGGCCGATCTCGTCCCACCCGCCGTGCGGCGCGGCGCACGACTTGGTCGAGTTGAGCACGGCCCAACCTGCCAACGACGGCGAGCGTGGGTTCCCCGCCGCTCACCGGGCGACCTCCACTGTCACTTCGATCTCCAGCGCAATGTTCGCCGGCAACGAGGACACACCCACCGCCAAACGTGCGTGCCGACCCGCGTCGCCGAAGACGTCGACGAACACCTCCGAAGCAGCGTCGATCACCTGGGTGTGTCCGATGAAGTCGGGTGCAGCGTTGACGACACCGCGCACGAGGACGATCTGCTTGACCGCGTCGAGGCTTCCGAGCGCCGACCGGATGGTGGCCAGCGCACTGATCGCCGCATAGCGGGCCGCGCGGCGGCCGTCCTCCGTATCGAGATCGGCACCTAGTTTGCCTAGCACGATCGTCTGCGGCGGACTGAATGGAACGTGGCCACCCAGGATCAGCAGGTCGCCGGTGCGGACGGCGTTGACGTATTCACCGGCCGGCGGGAAGGGTGCCGGCAGGTCTATGCCCAGTTCCGCCAACCGGTCCTCGGCCGAAGGTTGTTGCAATGGTTTCAACATGTGGGCGATGCTAACCGAGCCGACAATCTATTGCAATTGTTTCAATAAGTCCCGTTTCCGCAGTAAGATCGGGTGCGTGGAGGTCGAAATCGAACGTCGCGTGGATCCGCGAAAGCAACGCACCACCGATGCCCTGATGGCCACAGCCCAACAGATGTTCGCCGAACGCCCGCTTGAGGAAGTCACCGTCGAGGAGATCGGACAGTACGCCGGCGTCGCCGTCGGTTCCATCTACAACAACTTCGGCAGCAAGGAAGGGCTCTACGCCGCGGTGGTCGGCCGAGCACTCGATGTCGACCGCGACTACATGGATCGCGCGTACACGCCGGACCGCAACCCCATCGAACAACTCCTGGCCGCCTCCGAGCAGTACCTGCGCTTCGCTCTGGACCATCCGCAGTTCTTTCGCATGTTGG
>SYAA01000333.1 GCA_005789055.1 Actinomycetota bacterium | reverse complement strand
CCTTGCCCCAAGGTTCCGGATATATTGACAAACTGTCAATTGCACCCCAGGCTGAGTCGGTGACCGCGCCGACGACGAGACGAACCCGCACGCGGGCGGCGTTGCTCGTCGCGCTTCAGGAGTTGTTGCTCGATCCGAACGCCCCGGCCGTCTCCGTCCCCCAGGTGGTCAGCCGGTGCGGAGTCGCCCAGGGCACCTTCTACAACTACTTTGATTCCCTGCCCGAGGCCATCGACGCCATCGGCGTCTTGCTGCTCACCGAGCACACCCGGGTGCTGCAGATAGTCACCTCCGGCGCCGCCGATACGGCCGAGATCGTCGCGCGCTCGGCCCGCCAGGCGTTGACGCTCGTCGCCCGCCGGCCCGATGTCGGCCGCCTGATGTTCGATTCCGGACTACCGGTCGACCGGTTCGCCGGTGGTCTGCGCGGCCATTTCCACGACGACCTGAGGCTGGGGATAGACCGCGGCGACTTCGCGGTGGCCGACTTCGACGTCGCGAGCACCGTCTATACCGGCACGATGATCGGCGCGTGCCTGGACCTGCACCGCGGCCAACTTTCAGCCGATGCCATTCCTGATGTCGTCGGCTACCTACTCCGCGCGTTGGGCGTCAACACCCGCAAGGCGCATCGGCATGCCACTGCGCCGCAAGAGTTCATCCCGTGGGCACCGCTACCGCTATCCGCGATCGAAGGGATCTGAAACATGGCAGAACCGACACTGACGGCGGGTCGCGCCTTAAACCGTGACGACGCCGGTTACGAGACCGCCCGCCGCGACACGGTGTGGCGAACGAATATGCCGGATCGGTTCCCTGAGCGCATCGTGCAGGCCAACTCCGTCGGCGACGTGGTGGCCGCGGTACGGGCGGCGAAGGCCGAGGGTCGGCAGGTGGGCGTGCGCTCCGGTGGGCACAGTTGGTCGGCAAACCATGTTCGCGACGGCGGTGTGCTCATCGACGTGTCCCGCTTGAAAGCGTTCACGGTTGACAAGTCAGCGATGACCGCCACCGTCGAACCCGGTCTCGGCGGCAGTGTGCTGCTGGCCGAACTGATGAAGCGCGACCTATTCTTCCCGGTTGGCCATTGCCGCGGCGTGGCGGTCGGCGGCTACCTATTGCAGGGCGGTTTCGGGTGGAATGGCCGCGCGTTCGGCATAGCGTGCTCGAATGTCATCGCCATCGACTACGTCGACGCCGACGGCGAGTTACGCCATGCCAGCGAAACCGAGAACACCGACATGTTTTGGGCCGCTAGGGGTTCGGGCCCAGATTTCTTCGGCGTGGTGGTGCGATTCCACCTTCGCGTCTTTCCTAAACCCGGATTCATCGGGTCATACGTCACCACATACCCGATAGAGCGGCTCGCTGACCTTGTCCGCTGGGTGGACCGGGTAGGCCCGAGTGTTCCTCCCGGAGTGGAGATGCAGTTCGTCATCTCGCGCAGCCCCTCGTTCCCGCCGCCGCTACGCTCACGCTCGGTCACATCGCCCGTGCTCATCGAGTTGGCCGCGACCGTCATGGCCGACTCCCGCTCGGAAGCTAAGGCCGCGACCGCGTACATGGCGGGTGCGCCGAAGGGCGCGCGGCTGCGCGTGCCACTGCTGCCCATGCCGATGTCGCTGATGTACACGGCAGCGATGCAGCACTACCCGGTAGCCAACTGGGAGACCGACAACCTCTGGACGCATGCCAGCGCCGACGAACTGCTACCGCACATCCAGCGCATCGCCGACACCGTGCCGGCCCCACCCGCGCATTTCTTGTGGCTGAACTGGGCGCCGACGACGGACCTCCCCGATATGGCATACACGGTCGAGGACAAGACATATCTCGCGTTCTACGGCGGGTGGCTCGACGGCGACGACGGCGCGGCCACCACTCGTTGGTCGCGCGACAACACCGCAGCCATGGAATCGCTGTCGACCGGGGTTCAGTTCGCCGACGACCCTGGACGCCCTTCTCGCGGTATCTCCGAGGCTGCGCAACAGCGGCTTGAGGCGTTACGTGCCGTGCACGACCCCGAGGGTCGCTTCAACCGATGGATCGGGGCTATCAGCGTATGAAACTACCCGCGGTCAAACCCGTGCCGGGACGTCGGTTGGGCTGGTCCGCCCACGAACTCGCGACCCTGCCCTACGCGCGGTTCTTCAACCCCGACATGGCCGACATCTCGGCCGACGCGCACCGAGCAGTGGCCAACAGCCCGATGGCCGAGGCGTTGTTCCCCCCGATGGCCGACGCCATCGGCAATATTCCTGACGCTGAGGTCCAGAACGGTTTCACCATCACCTCCGATGGCGCCATGCACGTGAACATCCTCACCGAGATGCCCGGCGTGACACCGGCGATGATCGACTGGTGGTTCGGCTGGCATAGCGACAGCCCCGAGCGTTACAAACTCTGGCATCCGAAGGCACACGTTCACGCTCAGTGGGCGTCGCTGCCGCCCAAAGGCACATCCGGCCGAGCACGCTACGTCGGCTACACCTCCGAAGTCGACGAATACTTAGGCAGCACGATGATTCGGGGAGCGATCCAGTTCCGCCGGCCAGAGGAACTCGGTCTGGTGAACGCCGCCGTGGCCGCCGGCGTGGAGGCCACCGCGGTGTGTGCCCGCGTCGGCCTGGTCGACCTCCCGGTCGACCTCGGCTATCTCGCGCACCATATCGCGGCCGTGCCCGGCGGCAGCGTGATGCGTTCACGCTTCTGGATGGGTGGACCCTACCTGGCGGCGCGCACGACCTCGTTGCGCGCGGCGGTACCCATCGCGAAACGCGTTGTCGGACTGAGCGAACTCGATGCCCGCGCACTACTGGTGCACTGCTCGCAGGAAATGACTCACCTGGCCACCTTCCTGCCCGCGCTCTACAAACAGGAGTCTTGACATGGCGATCGACCCCCGCGGCGCCGACCTCAAGCGATTGCTCACCGAGGACGACGGCGGCCCTTTCGTGATGCTGAATCTGTTGAGGTTCGCCGAAGGGAAACGCGAGCAGTACAGCGAATACGCGCAGCAGACGGCGAAGTTCCTTCAACGCTACGGCGGTGAACTCCTCTACTTTGGCGACGGATCCACGGCGTTGGTAGCCGAGCCCGGCCAGGAATGGGACGCGGTCGTGCTGGTGCGCTATCCCAGTCGCGAGGCGTTCAGTCGAATGGTGGCCGACCCTGACTATCACACTGTGTCGCACCTACGGACTGGTGCGCTCACCGAGGCTGTGCTGCAGGCGACCACTCCGCGGAACATGTAAGTGACGGCCAGCGTTGATCCCGCGGAACGATTCTCCATCGCGGGCAAGTCCGTCATCGTCACCGGAGCCTCCGGTGCCATGGGATCGGAAGCCGCCCGGGCACTGGGGGCGGCGGGCGCCAATGTCACGCTCGCCGGCAGCAATCTTGCTGCGTTGGAACAATTGAGTTCGCTGCCCGAACTGGACGGTCGCAGCACGATCATCGCCCGCCGGCCTGACACCCTGGCCGATGCCGAGGCGATCATCGCAGGCGCGGTAGATACCTTTGGTGGGCTTGACGGCATGCTCGTGGCTTCCGGCATGAACAAAGTGGGCCTGATTGGTGATCAGTCCGTTGAGGACTGGGATTCGGTGATGGACGCCAACGTCAAGGGCTCCTGGCTGATGGCCAAGGCCGCTGCGCCGGTACTCATCGG
>SYAA01000332.1 GCA_005789055.1 Actinomycetota bacterium | reverse complement strand
GGGTCGGTCGCCAACCGGCGCGCTCGACCGACGTGGCCACCGCTGACCGACGCCGCCCACTGCGCCTGGTCTTCGGTGAGGCCGTCGGTGTCCATCAGAACCCCGGCGATCGCCTCGACCGTCGGCGTCACCAATGCGACGTGCCGGCACCGCGACCGCAGCGTGATAGCGATGTCCTCGGGATCGACCGACGGCGCGCACAAGACGAACACCGTTGCCGGCGGAGGTTCCTCGACGACCTTTAGCAGTACGTTGGCCGCACCCTCGGTAAGCCGGTCAGCGTCTTCGATGACGACGATCCGCCAGCGACCCGTGCTCGGCCGCCGCGATGCGGTCGCAACGATGCCACGCATGTCGTCGACCCCGATCGACAAACCCTCTGGAATGACGCGACGAACATCGCCGTGGTTGCCGACCATCGTGGTCGTGCAGGCTCGGCACCGCCCGCATCCGGGAACTCCGTCGGACGTGCACTGCAACGCCGCCGCAAAGCACAGCGCAGCCACCGAGCGCCCCGACCCGGGTGGTCCGGTGACCAGCCATGCATGAGTCATCGCACCGGGGTTGACCGGATCGTGGGGGTTCACCGGATCGTGGGGGTTGACCGGATCGTGAGCAGAATCACCTCGCGCCGCCACCGCGGCAGCGACCAACTCGGCCTCAATGGCACTTTGGCCGACCAACCTCGCAAAAACCCCGGACATCGCCTGCCAACACTAGCCGGAAACACCACCGATCGGGGTTGTCGATCCCCCGCTTCGGCCCGCTACGGTGGGTTGGTGAACAGCGCGCCGGTCAGGCGCGGGCGAGTACGGGAATTCGTCCGCTGGGTGGCGCGCACACCGTGGCCGGTCTTCGCACTCGGCATGCTTCAGGCCAACATCATCGGCGCCCTAGTGGTGCTGGGCTTCCTGCGGTTCGGGTTGCCGCCCCGCGACCGCATCCGATTGCAGGATCTACCGACGCCCAACATGGTGGTGCTGATCGGTTACGTCCTGATCGCCATCGCGGTGGGCTTGTTCCTCAACTTGCGCCTGCTGGCACCGGTGTTCCGCTGGCAACGGCGCGACACGCTACTCACTTCGGACAACGTCGATGATCCGTCGGCCACGGAGCAGGCCCGCCTGCGTGCCCTGCGAATGCCGCACTACCGATCCGTGATCACCATGTCGAGCTGGTTGGTGGGCTCGGTGGTTCTCATCGTCGCCAGCCGGCCCGTCGCCGAGCAGTCCGTTCCGGTGCTGGCCGTGGCCACTCTGCTGGGGGCGATCGCCGACACCATCATCGGCTACCTGCAGGCCGAACGCGTACTGCGTCCGGTCGCGGTGGCCGCGCTCCGGGGCGGAATCCCCGACGGGTTCCGCCGCCCAGGTCTGGTCCAGCGACTGTTGCTGACCTGGATACTGTCCACCGGGGTCCCGCTGCTGATGATCGTGCTGTCGATCGCCGCCACGAAATTCTCACTACTGGACGCCCCGGCCGACACCCTCTTCGCGCCGATTCTTCTCACCGCCGTCGCCGCCCTGGTGGTCGGATTGGCCGGAAACATTTTGTCCGCCATGGCGATCTCGGACCCGCTGCGACAGTTGCGCTGGGCGCTCGGTGAGGTGCAACGCGGTAACTACAACGCTCACATGCAGATCTACGACGCCACCGAATTGGGCTTGCTGCAAGCCGGATTCAACGACATGGTGCGCGAACTCAGTGAACGCCAGCGCATGCGAGATCTATTCGGCCGCTACGTCGGTGAGGACGTCGCCCGTCGGGCGCTGGAGCGCGGCACCGAACTGGGCGGCCAGGAGCGTGACGTCGCAGTCTTGTTCGTCGACCTGGTGGGCTCCACCCGATTGGCCGCGACCCGCCCCCCGGGCGAGGTTGTCAGTCTGCTCAACGAGTTTTTCCGCGTCGTCGTCGAAACCACCGGCAAGAACGGGGGTTTCGTCAACAAGTTCCTCGGTGACGCCGCCCTGTGTATCTTCGGCGCACCGCTGGAACACCCGGATGCCGCAGGTGCGGCACTGGCCGCGGCACGGGAGTTGCACGACGAACTGGTCGGCGTGCTCGGCGAGGCCGAGTTCGGGATCGGGGTGTCGGCCGGACGAGCGATCGCCGGGCATATCGGCGCGCTGGCCCGGTTCGAATACACGGTGATCGGTGATCCGGTCAACGAGGCGGCCAGGTTGACCGAACTCGCCAAAACCGAACACGATCACGTACTGGCGTCGGCGGTCGCAGTCAGTCGGGCCGTCGACGCGGAGGCCCTGTGCTGGCAGGTGGGCGAGATCGTGGATCTTCGCGGACGCACGGTACCGACTCAACTGGCGCGGCCGGTGAATCTGATCCAACCACCGAACCCGAGCCAGTCCGTGGCTGCGGACGCGCTCTGATCTCAGGCTTTCTTGACGGCGGTCTTTTTCGCGGCGGTCTTCTTGGCGGCGGTCTTCTTGCGGACCACCTTGGTGGTCGTGCGCTTGACCGGTCCACGGGCGCGTCGCTCGGCGAGCAACTCCGAGGCACGGTCGTCGGTGATGGTCGACACCTCGTCGCCCTTACGCAGACTCGCGTTGGTCTCCCCGTCCGTGACATAGGGGCCAAAGCGCCCGTCTTTGATCACCATCGGCTTGCCGGAGGCGCCATCGGTACCCAGTTCGCGCAGGGGGGGTGTGGCCGCGCCCTGCCGGCCACGACGCTTGGGTTCGGCGTAAATCTTCAGTGCCTCATCCAGCGTGATGCCGAATATCTGATCCTCACTCGCCAATGAACGAGAGTCGTTGCCGCGCTTCAGATATGGTCCATAACGGCCGTTTTGAGACGTGATCTCCTCGCCGTTTGCCGGATCGACTCCGACCAGTCGCGGCAGCGACAGCAGCTTCAGAGCGTCCTCAAGGGTTACCGTCGCCACG
>SYAA01000331.1 GCA_005789055.1 Actinomycetota bacterium | reverse complement strand
GTATTCGCCATGGACCGTATTGTGCACTGCCGCCGAGTTGGCGAACCGATGAGCATCCCCGCGGACGATCTCATCGAGTGGTATGCCCGTTCCAAGCGCGATTTGCCGTGGCGCGCTCCCGGCGTGAGCCCATGGCAGATCATGGTCAGCGAGTTCATGTTGCAGCAGACCCCGGTGGCACGGGTGGCGCCGATCTGGGTGGACTGGGTCGCGCGCTGGCCAACCCCGTCGGCGACGGCTGCAGCCGGTGCCGCCGATGTGCTGCGGGCCTGGGGCAAGCTGGGCTATCCGCGCCGCGCGAAGCGGTTGCACGAGTGCGCTGTCGCGATCGCGACCGATCACAACGACCTGGTGCCCGACGACGTCGACACCCTCCTCGAACTGCCGGGTGTCGGCGCCTACACCGCGCGCGCGGTGGCCTGCTTCGCGTATCGCAAGCGGGTGCCCGTCGTCGACACCAATGTGCGTCGGGTGGTGGCCCGCGCGGTCGCTGGACGGGCCGATGCCGGCAATCCATCGCCGGTCCGTGACCATGCTGAGGTCGAGGCCCTCTTGCCCAACGACTTTCTGGCAGCGGAGTTTTCGGCCGCTCTGATGGAGTTGGGCGCGACGGTGTGCACTGCGCGCTCGCCCAAGTGCGGGCTCTGTCCGCTCCCAGTGTGCGCGTGGCGCGATGCCGGATATCCGACCGGTGACGGGGGCGCGCGGCCAACACAGCGCTACGCCGGAACTGATCGGCAGGTTCGAGGGAAACTACTCGATGTGCTGCGGGCGAGTGCGACGCCCGTGCCGCGGGCGCAACTCGACGTGGTGTGGCTGACTGATACCGCGCAGCGCGACCGGGCACTGGATTCGCTTCTGGTGGACGGGTTGGTGGAACAGACCACCGACGGCCGCTTCGCTCTCGCAGGTGAAGGCAACGATTCGCGCCCGTAGGGCCCAGTTGGACCGCGCCGAACGTCGCTCCAGCGCAACATCGGCCGACGATCGTCGCGCTGGAGTAACAGTCGGCGTCTAGCGCAAGGGCAGCGAGCCGACGAATGCCTCGACCGCCCGGCGGTAGTCCTCGGGGGCGTCATCGTGAACCAGATGACCCGCTGGGCTCACCCGCACGTAACGTGCGCGATCACCGGCCAACTCCGCCATCCGAGTCATCTGTCCGGGTGGGACGACGGAGTCCCCAGCCTCGATCAGCAGCACCGGTTTCTGCGCCTGCTGCCACTGCGACCAGTAGTCCCGGGTTCCCCACTCAGCCGCGATCTCAATCCACTTCTCCGGTCGGCCATGCAGGCGCCAGCCGGTCTCGGTGCGGTCGAAGGCCTCCAGGAAGTACCGGCCGGCGATGGGCCCGAACTCCGTGAAAATCCCTTCAGCAGAATCGAATTCCTCAGGCAGTGCGTGCAACCAGGGCTCCCACGCCCCGACAGTTCTACCCACGAAGTCCGCCGCCATATCCTCGACCACCAAAGCGTCCACCACGTCGGGTCGCGCCGCAGCCACGCACCAGGAGTGCAGTGCGCCCATGGAGTGGCCGATCAGAACGGCGGGCCGCCCGAGGGTGTCGACGGCCGCTGCGAGTTCGGCGACGAACCGCTCTGTGCTGATGGGTTCGGGATCGTCGACATCTCGGCCGCGGTGCCAGGGCGCGTCGTAGGTGTAGACCGAGCCAAGCAGGGTCAGCCACGGCAGCTGACGCGACCACGTGCTGCCGCGACCCATCAGCCCATGGACAAGGACCAGCGGCCGGCCGGTACCGCCCCGATAGTTCAGCTGGGAACTCACCCTCCTATCTTGGCCCGCCCCTGCCCTCTGGCGGGCGCGGTAACCTTGGCGCCATGACCGTGGTGAAGATCAACGCAATCGAGGTTCCGCCCGGGGCCGGCCCAGAACTGGAAAGACGATTCTCCAACCGTGCACATGCGGTCGACGGCCAGCCGGGGTTCCTCGGTTTTCAGTTGCTCAGGCCGGTGAAGGGCGATGACCGCTACTTCGTCGTGACCCAGTGGGAGTCCGAGGAGGCCTTCCAGACCTGGGCCGCAGGCCCGGCCATAGCGGCTCACGCCGGTGAGCGCGCCAACCCGGTATCCATCGGCTCGTCGCTGCTCGAGTTCGAGGTTGTGTTGGACGTTGCCCGGTCCAGCGCCCAGGGATAACGCGCGCCCGCTCTTTCGGCGGGCGGTGGCAGCCGCCACCACCATCGCAACCGCCGTCGGCCTGACGACCGGCTGCACGTCACCGAGCGCACCTGCGGCCAGCGCCGGGGTGCGGATCGAGACGAACACCCCGCAGGGCGTTCGCGCTCAGCAGGTCATGGACATGCTGAACTCGGACTGGCCGATCGGAGACATCGGCGTCCGAACGTTAGCGACACCCGAGATGGTGGACCCGATCGAAACCACGATGGAATCGCTGTGGTGGGACCGGCCGTACACCCTGACCGGGGCCCAGATCGGCGCCGGTTCAGTGCGACTGCAACTACTTTCGTCGTTCGGGGCGCGGCAGGGCATCGAATTGCGCACCAATGACCAGACCATGGTCACTCGGCTGGTAGCGACTACCGAGCAGCCGACAATCAACTCCTGGGCGGACATCGACGCCGCTCTCGAGGCGACCGGGGCCCGCTACTCGTACCAGGTTTCGAAGGTCAACGACGGCGTGTGCGAAAAGGTCGCCGGCACCAACACCGCCGAATCCCTGCCGCTGGCATCGATTTTCAAGACCTACGTTCTGTTCGCGGTCGCCGACGCGGTGACAGCCGGCACGCTGCGCTGGGACGACACCCTGACGATCACCACCGAAGCCAAGAAGCTGGGGTCATCGGGTTTCGACAACTTCCCCTCCGGATCTCTGATCACCGTCCGCGAGGCAGCCGGCAAGATGATCTCCACCAGTGACAACATGGCAACCGACCTGCTGATCGAGCGCCTCGGCGTTCGGGCCGTCGAAGAAGCGCTGGTTCGCGCGGGCCACCACGATCCGGCCAGCATGATGCCGTTCCCCACCATGCGTGGGCTGTTCTCGGTCGGCTGGGGTAATCCGGACGTGCGCGACCAGTGGAAGACGGCGTCGCCGGCAGGCCGTGCGGAGTTGCTCAAAGCGGCTAACGCACGCCCCTACGAACCTGATCCGCATCGCACGCACTCTCCCGGTTCCGCTTACGGTGCAGAGTGGTACGGCAGCGCCGAAGACATCTGCCGTGTGCACGCGCGGCTACAACACAACGCTGTCGGTGCAGCAGCGCCGGTCCGCGACATCATGTCCGAGATACCCGGGATCGACCTCGACCGCACGCAGTGGCCCTACATCGGCGCCAAGGCCGGAAACCTGCCCGGGGACCTGACGTTCAGCTGGTATGCGGTCGACCGCACCGACCAGGCCTGGGTGGTCAGTTTTCAACTGAACTGGCCGCGGTACCACAGCCCAAACGCCGGCGGATGGGTGATGACAATCATCAAGCAGGTCTTCGCGATGCTCCCGCACTACCGCTGAGGCGCGGGCGAGCGGCTACGGCCACCGCCCGCGCCTCGTCGCGGTCTACTCCGTCGTGGCGACGGCGAGATCGGCTTCGATGACCTCGGGCTTCGGTCCACCGCTGAAGGTGAATTTCGCATCCTCGCCGACCCCCTCGCCATCCCAGTTCTCGACGTCGACGGTGACCAATTGGCCGGGCCGTATTTCGTCGAACAGAATCTTCTCGCTCAACGCATCCTCGATCTCGCGCTGAATGGTCCGTCGCAACGGACGAGCACCAAGCACCGGGTCGAAGCCTCTCCTGGACAGCAGCGACTTTGCCTTATCGGTGAGCTCCATGGTCATGTCCTTGGCCTTGAGCTGAACCGATACCCGGTCCACCATCAGATCGACCATCTGGATGATCTCGTCCTGAGTCAGCTGATGGAAGACGATGATGTCGTCGATACGGTTGAGGAACTCGGGCCGGAAATGTTTCTTGAGCTCGTCGTTGACCTTCTGTTTCATCCGTTCATAGTTGTTGTCACCGCCGCCCTGGGTGAATCCCAGCCCGACCGCTTTGGAGATGTCGGAGGTGCCCAGGTTGGAGCCCCAGGCCACCGACCGCCTCGCCTCCGAGGCGAAGGCCGCCAAGGCCGACAAGACGCTCGAGAAGACCCTCGGTGCCGACTACGCCGGCTCCTGGTAC
>SYAA01000330.1 GCA_005789055.1 Actinomycetota bacterium | reverse complement strand
GCCGCGCTGCCGGGGGCGCGGGACACGGTGATCGGCAATGCGAACGTCGACGGCACCGGCTGGATGTACGCCGTCGCCGACCTGCGCCCGCTCTGGACCCACTACGACTACCCGGTTCAGCAAGGCCCGGGCTACCAACGCTTCATCTTCTGGGCCTACGCCGACGACGCCGACCGCGACCCCAGGGTGGCCGAGGCGATACAGGCGCTGAACATCAAATATGTCATCACCAGTACTCCGGTGATCCGCGGGTTCGCGATGCCCGACGGTCTCGTGTCACTAGACGAGTCCGAGTCGTGGACGATGATTTACGACAACGGCGGTGCCCGCATCTACCAGTGGCGCGGGACCACCGGCCCGGGCCGATGACGAATAGCGACGCACGATTAACGGATACGAGGGAATGCTCAGCGGATGACGGCGAACACCGACGACGACAACATCGAGGTCATCACCGGCTCCGACGCCTCGATGGCGACGAACGACGACGAGCAGATTTCGGTGACCGACCTCGTCCAACAGCCGGCCAAAGTGATGCGGATCGGGACGATGATCAAGCAGCTGCTCGAGGAGGTCCGGGCCGCGCCGCTCGATGAGGCCAGCCGCAGTCGGCTGCGCGAAATCCACTCGACCAGCATCCGCGAACTCGAGGACGGCCTGGCGCCGGAACTGCGCGACGAACTCCAACGGCTGGCGTTGCCGTTCTCCGAGGACACCGTGCCGACCGACGCCGAACTCCGGATCGCCCAAGCACAACTGGTCGGTTGGCTCGAGGGCCTGTTCCACGGGATACAGACGGCACTGTTCGCCCAGCAGATGGCAGCGCGGGCGCAGCTGGAACACATGCGTCAGCCCGCGTTGCCGCCCGGAGTCACCCCGCCCGGCGGACCGCCGGGGCACGGGACCGGGCAGTACCTGTAGAAGCAGACGGTCACATTGGCAACCGAGCCCTACATCGAGACCCGCGGCGCCTGGGTTGAATTCCCCATCTTCGACGCGAAGACCCGGTCGCTGAAGAAGGCATTCCTGGGTAAGGCCGGCGGGACCATCGGGCGCAACAGCGACAACGTCGTCGTCATCGAGGCGTTGCGTGACATCACCCTGTCGCTGCGGATGGGCGACCGGGTGGGACTCGTCGGCCACAACGGCGCGGGTAAATCGACACTGCTTCGGCTGCTGTCGGGCATCTATGAACCCACTCGGGGTCGGACAGTCGTCCACGGCCGGGTTGCCCCGGTTTTCGATCTCGGTGTCGGAATGGATCCGGAGATCACCGGCTACGAGAACATCATCATTCGCGGGTTGTTTCTGGGGCAGACCCGAAAGCAGATGGCGGCCAAGGTCGATGAGATCGCGGATTTCACCGAACTCGGCGAATACCTGTCGATGCCCCTTCGCACCTACTCCACAGGTATGCGGGTGCGACTGGCGATGGGTGTGGTCACCAGTATCGACCCGGAGATCCTCTTGCTCGACGAAGGCATCGGGGCGGTCGACGCGGAGTTTCTCGCCAAAGCGCAGTCGCGGCTGCAGGCCCTCGTTGAGCGGTCCGGGATCCTGGTGTTCGCCAGTCACTCCAATGAGTTCCTGGCGCGACTGTGCAAGACGGCGATGTGGATCGACCACGGCACCGTGAAGATGAGCGGGAGCATCGAAGACGTGGTGCGGGGCTATGAGGGTGAGGACGCCGCGCGACACGTTCTCCAAGTCATGGCCGAACATCGCCACGATTGGTCAGACGATCAGGCCGAACCGCGATGACCATGGTGTGCGCGGTCGTCGTCACTCACCGCCGACCCGAGCAGTTGGCCAAGTCGCTGGACGTGGTGACGACACAGACCAGGATGATCGACCATCTCATCGTGGTCGACAACGATCACGATGAGCAGGTCAGCGAGTTGGTGGCCAGCCAAGCAGTTCGGTCAACCTATCTTGGCTCGCGCCGAAACCTCGGCGGCGCAGGTGGTTTCGCGCTCGGAATGCTTCACGCACTGGCTCTGGGCGCGGACTGGATATGGCTGGCCGACGACGACGGCCGGCCTGGCGACAGCGAGGTGCTGGCCACCCTGCTGGCCTGCGCGCACAGACATGGCCTCGCCGAGGTGTCACCGATGGTGTGCGACCTCGACCAACCCGACAGGTTGGCGTTTCCGCTGCGGCGCGGCCTGGTGTGGCGGCGGCGGGTCGATGAATTGCGCACCAAGGAGTCCCCCGGCAGCGACCTGCTGCCCGGGTACGCGTCACTGTTCAATGGTGCACTCTTCCGGGCGGAAACCATTGCGGCGGTCGGGGTTCCCGACATCCGACTGTTCGTCCGCGGCGACGAGTACGACGTGCATCGCAGACTGGTCCGCAGCGGCCTACCATTCGGAACCTGCCTGGACACCGTCTACCTCCATCCGTACGGCAGCGACGAATTCAAACCCATCCTCGGGGGGCGAATGCACACCCAGTACCCGGATGATCCGGTGAAGCGTTTTTTCACCTACCGCAACCGGGGATACGTTCTGGCCCAGCCCGGCCT
>SYAA01000329.1 GCA_005789055.1 Actinomycetota bacterium | reverse complement strand
TGGTAGTTGTGTGTCTTGAGATACAGCGTGTAGGTGTCGGCCAACAGGCGCGAGAGACCCTCGGTGATGCGTAAGCGGGTGTCAGTATCAATTCCGTTGTCAATAGTCCGGTCTATGCGGGTGTCCATGCCCATTACAACCGATCGAGCACCGTATTCGTTCCCACGCTCGTCATAAGCAGGATCTCAGGCCAGGCCCTTGAGCATCAGGTTCCAGTAGAGAAACGGCAGACCATACTTCTTCAGGTACCAGTAGGACCGGTGGGGTTTGGTCGGATCCAGTAGCGGGAACGACGGTTGGAGTTTGAAGTCGTAGTCGAACTCAGCGAGCAGCATGTCGTGGGCTGAGGTGACGATCGGGCACGAGGCGTACCCGTCGTAGGAGCCTGACAGGAGGCGGCCCTTGAGGTGGGCATCGATGTTGTCCACGACCACCGGCGCCTGCTTGCGAATTGCGGCACCGGTCTTGGAGTTCGGTGTCGATCCGGCGTCACCGAGTGCGAAAACGTTCGGGTAGCGCACGTGCTGCATGGTGTGCTTGTCGACGGCGACGTAGCCGGTGGGCTCGCTGGTTGACAGCGGGCTGGACTTGATCCAGTCCGGTGCCGACTGGCGCGGTACCGCGTGCAGGAAGTCGAAGGCAAGTGTGGCGTCGGTTCCGCCTTCACCCATCGCGGTCAGCGTCACCTTGCGGGAGTCGGCGTCTACTGCCGTCACCTCCGAGAGGGTGTGCAACTGGATGCCGTAGCCGGCGATCACCTTGTCGAGGTTGTCCGCAATTGCCGGTATACCGAAGGCCCGGGGCGTCGGGACGACGAGGTGGATGTCGATCTGGTTCAGTACGCCTTGTTTGCGCCAGTGGTCGGCTGCCAGATAGGCAATCTTCTGCGGCGCTCCGGCGCATTTAATCGGACCGGACGGCATCATGAATACCGCGCTGCCCGAACGCATTTCACGAATACAATCCCACGTTTTTGGTGCCAGTTCGTAAAGGTAGTTCGATGAGACGCCGCCGCGGCCGAGGGTCTCCATGAGTCCCTCGGTCGCATTCCAGTCAAGCTGGATACCGGGGCAGACCACCAACACGTCGTATCCGTAGATCGAGCCATCGGAGCATGTGACGGTGTTGTTATCGGGATCGAATGCACTGGCAGACTTGCGAATCCAGGTCGCGCGCTTCGGCATGACCGAGGCCTCGGAGCGCTCCGTCGACGACGCCTTGGCCTGACCGCCACCCACCAGGGTCCACAGCGGCTGGTAATAGTGCTTCTCCGCTGGTTCAATGACCGCAACGTCGGTGTAGCCCTTGCGCAGCAGCCGGGCGGCAACGGTGATTCCCGCGCTGCCGCCCCCGACGATTAAGACCTGGTGCTTGCCTGTAGTGCTCATGGGTGATGCCCCTCTGCTGGTGGTCAGGCGTTCTGGATTGCTTCGTCCCAGGCGTTAAATCCGCCCAGCACATCACTGACGTCGGCGAAGCCGCGCTGGCGCAGCATGCTGGCCGCGACCGACGACCGGTAGCCGCCGGCGCAGTAGACGACGGTTGGCTTGCGTGGGTCGAGCTCGCCGAGACGGTCCGGCAGCTGGCCGACGGGGATGTTGGTCGCGTGGGCGATCATCCCCGCCTCGGTCTCGCCGGGGTTGCGGACATCGACGAGTTGCAGCTCGGGAACGTCGGCGATCCGCTCCCCCAGCGCATTGGTGGTCAGCCGGGAGGCCACTTCCACGTCGCCCTGGTTCTCGAACATCACCGCGTAGGGTTCTTTGAGGTAGCCGATCACCCGGTCGAAGCCGATTCGAGCGAGTCGGTTCTTGCCTTCCAACTCCCGCTCCGGGTCGGTCATCAGTACCAGGTCCACGTCGGGCTTGATTACCGACCCGGCGAACTCGGCGTAGCGGCCCTCCAGACCGATGTTGATTGCCCCCTTGAGATGGCCCAGTGCGAATTCGACGGGATCACGGCCGTCGACGAGGATCGCTCCGGCCTTCATCGCTTCGCGAACCTCGGCGTAGGTCATTGCGGCGGGCATCTCGGTCTCATCGAGAAGCTCGCGGCCCTGACGGTTGAGCATCGCGTTGTAGACGAAGTACCCCGGCGCCGGCGGTTGTCCTTCGGTGACAAGTTCCATGAAGGTCTTCTTGTCCCGTGCGCGCAGCGCGTAGTTGGTCATGCGCTGTTCACCCATGGTGGACCATAGCTCTGTCGACAGGTTCTTTCCGCACGAAGAACCAGCGCCGTGCGCCGGGTACACCCGGGTGGTGTCCGGCAGGGTCATGAGCTTGTTGTGCAATGAGTCATAGAGGTTGTCGGCCAGCTGCTCGCGGGTGAAACCAATTGACGACAGCAAATCGGGACGACCGACGTCACCGATGAACAGGGTGTCGCCGGTCAGCACACCGTAAGCCACGGTGTCATCAGCATTCTCGTAGATCACGATGCTCATCGACTCCGGGGTGTGGCCCGGGGTGTGGCGGAACTCCAGTTGCACCTGACCGAGCGAGTAGCACTCACCGTCAGCGACAGCCATGGAATCGAACTCAGTCTCCGCGACCGAGGAGTAGACGATCTTGGCCCCGGTAGCCTCGGCCAATTCAAGGTGGCCCGAGAGGAAGTCGGCGTGGAAGTGGGTCTCAATGACCAACTCGATGGTCATGCCGAGTTCCTTGGCGTCGGCGATGTACTCGCTGACGTCTCGCTGGGGGTCAACCACCACGGCGCGGCCGGTGGTCTCGTCACCGATCAGGTAGGAAGCGTGCGACAGGCACTCCAGGTAGTACTGGTTGAACTTCATGGCGTGATTCCCCTATGTGTTCGTGGTGCCAACAGGCTGATCATGCGATACCCCTATGGGTATGTCAAGTACCCAGGGGGGTATAAATATTTCCCGGTTACCTTTACCCCCCGGGGTATAACTACGATGCTTTGGCGGTAGGTACCCCCGGCGGTGTGAGGATTCCCCCGAGGTGGAGGACGTCATGACAGCGGCACCGGCCTCCCCCGACTGCGCCGCGGAACTTCTGCTGTGTACCCGCCTCCGGGTGCCAGCCGCCAAAGATCACAACGCGAGGGCTCCGTCTTGATCCCACTGACCATTGGCTGGCTGTCCTTGTCGGTGTTTTCGCTGGGCCTACTCGGTGGCGGGGGGTCGATCCTGACGGTGCCACTGCTGGCCTACGTGGCGGGCATAGACGCGAAGGCTGCCATCGCCACATCGCTGCTCGTAGTCCTGGCCGGGTGCGCTAGCCGGGCAATGGCGTCGCTAATGCTGGCTGAAGAAGTCCATCCCGCCCTCGGTGCCGCTACCGCAGCACTGACGGTGATCGCCGCCGCGCTGACGGTCGCCTGCAGCCGTTACGGGCAACTGCCCCCTGCGCCGACTGGTCCGGTAGCTCAGGGCAGCCACCGGCGTGCGCCGCCGGCGTGCGGCGTGATGCATCAACCTGCACTCCGGGGGGACAGGGATCTGCACCCAATTCCCTTGGCGGCCCTGGCTCATTTCCACTGCGTGTAGGGTCCACTCCGGCGTGTCCGGGTGGGGTGGCCGAATGGCGAGGCAGCGGCCTGCAAAGCCGTCTATGCGGGTTCGAATCCCGTCCCCACCTCCCGGCAAATCCCCTGACTCGATGAAGAGTTCGCTGGCTGAGACCCCAAGTGGCACAGCGATATCGTTGGTGTTCGCCGCCGGCCCGTACGCCCCACGAAAGCTTGCGGACTAGCCGTTGAGCTGGTCAATCACGCCGTGACCGAGATTGTTAAAAGTTGAGATTAAACGGCAATTTCTCTCTGCCCCAACGGCCGCTTCGGCTCAAAGATAGCCTTTGATCAGGCATTTTGTAGGGCGGGCGGGGCTCGAACCCGCGACCTACGGATTATGAGTCCGCGGCTCTAACCAACTGAGCTACCGCCCCGTACACCATCGGCGCGCTACGAGCCTAGCGTCCACGTCGCGCAGGATCCGGGGTGACTCAGCTCATGACGACGCAGAACTCATTGCCCTCTGGGTCA
>SYAA01000328.1 GCA_005789055.1 Actinomycetota bacterium | reverse complement strand
TGCTGCATGTTGGCGCGCCGGGTCAGCGCGGCCCCGCCAATGCGCTCGGCCACCTGCCGGGCTTAGGCCGGGCCGCGATCGGTGCCGCGTTCGGTGCGGTTGCGGCACGCCGCGATCGACGGCGCTGAGCTGCGCTACATCGCGCGGTGCGGGACGTCGGTGACCAGACCACCGTCGACGACGTACTCCGAACCGGTCGAAAACGACGACTCGTCGCTGGCCAGGAACACCACGAAGGCGCCGACCTCCTCAGGTGTCCCGGGCCGGCCGAGCGGGGTGGTCACCATGTCCTCGGGCAAGTGCTCGGTCATCGGCGTACGGATGAACCCCGGATGTATCGAGTTGACGCGGATGTTGCTGCTGGCCAGTTCCAGCGCACTGGACTTGGTGAGACCGCGCAGACCCCACTTAGAGGCGACATAGCTGTGCACGTAGGCGGCGCCGCGTAGACCCTCGATCGCGGAGATGTTGATGATCGACCCGCCCCCGGCGGCGATCATCGGTGCGATGACCTCTTTGGTGCCCAGCATCGGGCCGGTGAGGTTGACGTCGAGCACCCTGTGCCAGCGGGCCACGTCGAGGGTCTTCAGCGGACCCAGCTGGACGATCCCCGCATTGTTCACCAGCACGTTGAGCTTGCCGAAAGCGCTCAGCGCGGTCCCGACAGCGGCCGTCCAGTCCTCAGCGCTGCTGACGTCGAGGTGGACGTAGCGCGCGGTGTCGCCCAATTCCGCGGCCAACGCGGCGCCTTCGTCATCGAGGATGTCGCCGATCAGCACCGCGGCACCCTCGGCGGCCAACATGCGGGCGGCTGCCGCGCCGATGCCGCGAGAACCACCGGTGACCAGAGCGACTTTATTATCCACGCGTCCCATGGGGGGTCAGGCTACCTTGAAGGGTATGGCCATACGCGTCGTCCATATCGGAACCGGAAACGTGGGCCGGCTTGCGCTGGCGGAGCTGATCGCCAACCCGGCTTTTGAACTCATCGGGTTGTGTGTCTCGACCCCTGCCAAAGTCGGCCGGGACGCCGGCGAACTGGCCGGACTGGACGTGATGACCGGCATCAAGGCCACCGACGACCTTGACGCGGTTCTGGCATCCGAACCCGAGTGCGCGGTCTACTGCGCGATGGGCGACACCCGCATGGTGGAGGCCATGGGTGATGTGCGCCGGATTCTCGCAGCGGGCATCAACGTGGTGGGCTCGGCGCCAGGAGTACTGCAATACCCCTGGCATGTCATGCCGGATAAGTACATCGAGCCTCTCGAAGTTGCTGGGCGGCAGGGTAATTCGAGCATCTACATCAACGGTGTGGATCCCGGGTTTATCACCGATCTGATTCCGCTGGCATTCGCCAGCACCTGTGCGCGAATCGAGCAGGTGCGTTGCATGGAGATCGCCGACTACGCCACCTACGACGGCGCCACCGTGATGTTCGACGTGATGGGGTTCGGCAAACCGCTCGACGATGTGCCGATGCTATTCCAGCCCGGTGTCCTGTCCGTGGCGTGGGGCTGCGCGATCCGGCAACTAGCGGCCGGGCTGAAGATCGAGATCGACGCGATCACCGAGAGCTACGAGCGCGAACCGGCACCGGAGCCGTTCGAGATCGCCGCCGGCCATATTCCCCGGGGCGGAGTCGCGGCGGTGCGCTTTCAGATCAACGGCATCGTGGACGGCCACCCCGCGATCGTCGTCGAGCATGTGACGCGGCTGCGCGGGGACCTCCGGCCCGACTGGGCCCAGCCCGCCCAGCCTGGCGGCTCCTATCGCGTCGAGATCACCGGTGAGCCGTCGTATGCCGTGGACATCTGTCCCACCAGCCGCTACGGCGACCACAATCACGCGGCTATCGCGGGGGCGGCGGCTCGCATCGTGAACGCCATCCCGGCGGTGATCGCCGCGCCGCCGGGGATCCGCACCACCCTCGACCTACCTCTGGTCTCGGACGTCGGGGTTTATTGCGCGCCGCGGTGACCGGTTCAGTCGGGTGACACGGTCAGTCGGGTAACACGGTTCGACCGAGTGACACGGTTCAGTAGGGCGATTTAGGGCTCGAACTCAGGGCCGCGATCCGGGCCCCAGGAATACCCCTGAAAATCCGCCGAATCCGCCGAATCCGCCGGCCCCGCCGTTGACGAACTGTGACAGGCACTGGGCTCGCAACACCTCACTGCCGACGCTGCAGTTGAGCAACGCGGTTTGATCCGGTGCCGATCCCCGCACGCGTGACGGTCGAAAAGGGAAGCTACAAATGTTGGCGTAGGGATCAAGCGGTGTTATGCCGTTGTAGCAGGGTGCCGATGGCGGCGAGGGCGCCTCAGCGGGGCTCGCCAATGCCACCGGGGCCGCGGCGAGCACCGAGCAGGTCAGCACAAGTCCAGCCACTGAGATCAGTCTGGACCGAACTGCCATTCGCGAACACCTCCCCCGTAATGCTTCCCCCAAGCTTACTCCGCAGACGATTTCCCCTGTTTGAACCCCTCATGGCGAAAAATTGGAACACGTTGCAGACTCCTATGGCGACGTGCGGCCAACGAGGCAAGATATGTCTATGAATGACCACATTCAACGCTTCCTCGAGCGCTTCGCCGACTTCGGTGCGGCCCCGGATCCCGATAAGTATGAGCGCCTGTTTGATCCTCATGAAGGGACCGTGTTGCATCCGGGCATGCGTGCCCCGTTACACCGAGACCATGTGCGTGCCTACATGACCACTTACCTGGCGGGGGTGCCGGAATTCCGTTTCGACATCGCCGAATGGGCCGATCGCGGTGACACGGTATTCGTTGAAGCCCGCAACAGCGGCCGACCAGGTGGCGGCGAGGTTCTTGAGTGGGGCACGGTGTACTGCGTGACCCTGCGTGGCGACCGCGTCCTACGTGGGCGTGCCTACGGCGACCGTGTCCCCCTTCTCGCGAGGCTGATGCCAGCGGTGACACTCGCTCAAGCGGCAGCATTGGGCGCACCGGCACCGGGACTCGATGTAGGAATGGACTAACCGCGGGGTTCGGACTTGCGGCCCTCGGCCGGATCTAGTTGCCAGCAGAAATCAGCTCGCCGACACCCGCGACTGTCAGGTGCGGCACGGTGCAAGGTGCGTCTCTTCACTCAGGGCGGCACGCGGGGCTAAGCTAGGGAAAACTAGAACACGTTCCAGTGACCATCCAGGAGCCTGCCATGCACACTGCCCTCTGCGACGAGCTCGGTATCGAGTTCCCGATCTTTGCCTTCACCCACTGCCGCGACGTCGTGGTGGCCGTCAGCAAGGCCGGCGGATTCGGCGTGCTCGGCGCCGTCGGGTTCACCCCCGAACAGCTGGAGATCGAACTCAACTGGATCGACGAGCGAATCGGTGACCGTCCCTACGGCATCGACATCGTGATCCCCAACAAGTACGAGGGCATGGACGCCGACGTCTCTCCGGAGGTGCTCACCAAGATGCTGCAGGACATGGTTCCGCAGCAGCACCTCGATTTCGCCAAGAAGGTTCTAGCCGACCACGGCGTACCTACCGGAGACGCCGACTCCAACGCCCTGCAGCTACTGGGCTGGACCGAGGCGACGGCGACCCCCCAGGTCGAGGTCGCGCTGCGCCACCCGAAGGTCACCCTGATCGCCAACGCGCTCGGTACCCCGCCGGCCGAGATGATCGAACTCATTCACGCATCCGGCCGCAAGGTCGCCGCGCTGTGCGGCTCCCCCGCACAGGCCCGCAAGCACGCCGACGCCGACGTCGACATCATCATCGCTCAGGGCGGCGAGGGTGGCGGTCACTGCGGTGAGGTCGGCTCCATCGTGCTGTGGCCGCAGGTGGTCAAGGAAGTCGCACCGCGACCAGTCCTGGCCGCCGGCGGGATCGGCAGCGGCTACCAGATCGCCGCCGCGCTCGCGATGGGATGCGCCGGTAGCTGGTCAGGTTCGCAGTGGCTGATGGTGGAGGAAGCCGAGAACACTCCCGTTCAGCAGGCGGCCTATGTCAACGCCAGCAGCCGCGACACCGTACGCAGCCGGTCGTTCACCGGTAAGCCCTGCCGGATGTTGCGCAACGACTGGACCGACGCCTGGCAGACTCCCGGCAATCCCGAGCCGCTGGGAATGCCGCTGCAGTACATGGTTTCCGGCATGGCAGTCGCCGCCACCAGCAAGTACCCCAACGAGACGGTGAACGTCGCGTTCAACCCGGTCGGTCAGGTGGTCGGCCAACTGACCAAGGTGGAGCGCAGCGCAGCGGTGATCGAGCGTTGGGTGCAGGAGTATCTGGAGGCCACAAGTCGGCTCAACGACCTCAACGAGGCTGCCGCAGCGGTCTAGCGACCTGCCGTCCCGAGTTGGGAGAAACGTGCTATCCCGCCGGGAAGATCCTGCTACCCCGCCGGGAAGAAGTAGCCGCCGTTGCCCCAGTCGCCAGCCTTCTGGTAGCCCGCCTGCCAGCCCAGCGCACCCCGGCACAACATCGGGAAGCCCTCCGGGGACTGCGCGGCAGCCTGGGGGCCGGGGCACGGCGCGCCAGCGGTCTGGACCCCGTACAGCTTGGGCGAGATCACCCAGAAACCGGTGCCCTCCGGCGGCCTGACCAATCCGACGTACGACTGGTTTTCGATGAAGTGGCAGGCCAGCGCCTGACCATCGCGTCCGCGACCGAAGATGAACCGGTCCCACTGGTAGCACGGTGCGCTCAGGTTGGCACCGTAGGTGATTCCCGGCACGTCCCCGGCATAGGGCCCGTCGGCAGCCGCTGACGGCGCGACGCTCAAAGCCCCGGCTACGACTGCTGCTGCAATGACGACTCCGCGAGACATGGTGCCGAGCCTAACCGCAACCGCCCGGATTGCTGCGCGAAACCCGGGGAAAGCTGGCATCGAACCCGCAAAACACCGCCGCGGCAACGCCGAATTCACCTCCCGAGGTGGTTCGCTTAGAACCGAACCCGCTGTCCGACCGTCAGAACCGTAGGAAGTCCGATGTTCGATCGCCTCCCCTCAGCGCCTGCCCTATCCAATCCTGTGGCGTCCGATCCTGGGGCGTCCGATCCTGTGGCGTCCGGTTACCGGTCCAGAATGGGAAGGTCAGCGGGTGTGGCCGCGCTCGCCGCTGCCATCATGGCAATCAGTGCAGGCCTGACGGCCATCGATGCAGTCGCGGCGCCGCCTGACGACAGCAGCGACGAATACGGCTACCTGAACACTGCGGCCCGCTGTGACGACGACCAAACCCTGATGGCTTTCGGGCGTACCTCCCGAGCGATGGTTGCCGTCTGCGTTGACTCTGACGGCGAGCTCGAATATCGGGGCGTTCGGTTAAGTGATCAGGCGGCGACGACACTGTCCGCGACACGCGCTTCCGACGGATCCATTATCGCCACCAACGACGGCGTCACCTATGCAATTTCACCGACGTTCTTTCTGGTATCCGAGGGCGACTCGGTGCTCTACCGCGACGCATGGGTCGAGTTCCGCCAGCCACGATTCTCCGGGGCGCCCACGACGACCCCCGCGCCGTCGACCTCGTCAACCCCATCGACCTCGTCAACCCCGTCGACCTCGTCAACCCCGCCGACCGTGAGCACCACGACGGTCACCATGGCGCCGGTGCCCCCCGCGGGGCGCTGAACCGGGCAGATCTTCCCAGGGCTGGGACCACCAAAGGCCTGAGACCACTGAAGTGGTTGCGGTACGGGCACTCATCCCACAGGATCAGGGATCACAGCAGCCATCGACACGAGGAGACACCTATGGCCGGCCCCAATCTGCCGCCGGGGTTCGACTTCACCGACCCCGACATTCACGCTGAACGCCTGCCGATCGAAGAACTCGCCGAGCTGCGCAGGACTGCCCCAATCTGGTGGAACGAGCAACCCCTTGGTGTGGGCGGATTCGACGACGGCGGCTACTGGGTGGTGACCAAGCACCGCGATGTCAAGGAGATCTCACGCCGCAGTGATGTGTTCTCCAGCCAGGAGAAGACCGCGCTACCGCGCTACCGGGAGGGCACTGTCGAAGAGCAGATCGAGCGCGGGAAGTTCGTGCTGCTCAACATGGACGCCCCGCATCACACCCACTTGCGCAAGATCATCTCCCGCGCTTTCACGCCCCGCGCCATCGAACTGCTTCGCGCCGAGCTTCGCGAGCGGGCCGGCGCCATCGCCGAAGCTGCGGCGCAGCAGGGCTCCGGGGACTTCGTCGAACAAGTCTCCTGCGAACTGCCGCTCCAGGCCATTGCCGGGCTCATGGGGGTACCACAGGACGAGCGCAAGAAACTCTTCGACTGGTCCAACCAAATGGTTGGCGATGTCGATCCGGAGTTTGCGTCCAACGACGCGATCGGCGCGTCCGTGGAGTTGATCATGTACGCCATGCAAATGGCCGCCGACCGCAGCGCCAACCCGCGCGACGACCTGGTCACCAAACTGGTGCAGGCCGACGTCGAGGGACACAAACTCTCCGACGACGAATTCGGATTCTTCGTCATCCTGCTCGCGGTGGCCGGCAACGAGACGACCCGCAATTCGATCACCCACGGAATGCACGCCTTCACCGAGTTCGGTGACCAGTGGGAGCTCTACAAGAAGCTACGGCCCGCCACCGCCGTCGACGAAATAGTCCGATGGGCCACGCCGGTGACATCTTTTCAGCGCACCGCGCTGGCCGACACCGAACTCGGCGGGGTGAAGATCAAGAAGGGCCAACGGGTGGTCATGGTCTACCGCTCGGCCAATTTCGACGAAGAGGTATTCGACGATCCGATGGCGTTCAACATCATGCGCGACCCCAATCCGCACGTGGGATTCGGCGGCACCGGCGCCCACTACTGCATTGGCGCCAACCTGGCCCGAATGACCATCGACCTGATGTTCAACGCCATCGCTGACGCCATGCCCGACCTAACTCCGCTCGGCAAGCCCGAACGGCTGCGCTCGGGTTGGCTCAATGGCATCAAGCACTGGAACGTCGACTACACCGGGTCCCGGAGTGGCCCAGTCCCGAGCGCTACCAGTTGATCCCGGGCGCTACCAGTTGATGACGACAGGGTCGCCGATGCCCACCTGGTTGAAATACCAGAGGGCATTGTCGGGCCCCAGGTTGATGCAGCCGTGGCTGACGTTGGCGTAGCCCTGCGAACCCACCGACCACGGAGCCGAGTGCACGTACACGCCGCCCCAGGTGATCCGGACTGCGTCGGCCACGGTCAGCTTGTAACCCTCCGGGTCTTCCAGCGGGATCCCGATGGTGCGCGAGTCCATCACGATTGACTTGTACTTCTCCAACACGGTGAACGAACCGACCGGCGTGGCGAACCTGGGCTTGCCGAATGACGTCGGCATCTGACGCATGATCACGCCATCGATGCTCACCGTGAAGGTATGCGCCGAAATCTTGCCCACGCCGAGCACGGTCGCCCCGGTGCCGAAGCTACGGCGGGTCCCGCCAGCGAGCAACGTGATCCGGGAGTGCGCGGGCCAGAATTGATCGGGCACCCACTGCACGACTTTGTCGTCAAGCCATTGGAACTTGCCGGTGAGGTGTGCAGGTGAGGTCACGGTGATGGATGCCTCGGCTGACCGCCGATCGGCGACGGGCTTGGTGAAGGTCACGATGATCGGATGCGCGACACCGACCGTCTGGCCATTGATGGGCCGCACCGAAGCCACGGTGGCTGCCGACACCGACGGGGCTATGCCGGCCAGGCTCGTCGGCGCTGATGCTGTCACCGCGACGAGGGCGATTCCCGCTGCGGCGATCATGCGTCGAAATGCTCTGGCCATTGCTCCCTGTCCTGGATTGATCCGCTCGCGCCGAGGTATTGATCCGCTCACCGTGAAATACAGCAAACCATGAACTGCAGCAAATTACATTTCTTCTCGCGGGTGTTTCCAGTGTAGAAGGCGCGGCAGAGCCGTGACGCCCGCTTATTGGCGCGGCAGAGCCGCGACGAACGGCGTATCGACACCGAGGGGGCCGGTGCCAGCGGCACCACCCGGTGCGCCCAACGGGGCCTGCCGACCCGGTAGCACCTCGCTGAAGAATGCGGCGTTGTCGGCCAGGAATGCCCGTTCGCTGTCGGGGAGGTCGTCCTCGTAGAAGATTGCGTCGACCTCGCACAGCAGTCGGCAGGCCCCGCAGTCGACGCACTCCTCGGCATTGATGTACATGGTGCGGTCGCCCTCATAGATGCAGTCGACCGGACATTCGGCGGCGCAGGCTTTGTGCTTGACGTCCACGCACGCGCTGGTGATCACGTAGGTCATAGACCGACTGTATGTGTGACGAGCCGTCTCAGACACGGGCCGGAGGCCCCCCGAAACCGGGACTTAAGTCCACACGGTGTCAGCCCATAGGGTGCCCGGCCACACGCCGTTCAGCGCGATAGGAATCCGGTGATGTCGACGAAACCACCGGAATTGCGCCGATGATCGGTCATGCTGCGGCATTCCCCGTAGAGCCTGAGCACGCCCCGGCCAGCGGTGTCGGGATCGCGGTAGTAGACGGCGGTGACTCCGTCCTTGGCCATGGTTCGTCCGCCCGGATGATGACTCGGCGGCAACCCGGCTGTCCATCCGCGCGCCGTCAGCGCCCGGGTCATGGCACGGAAGAAGGCCGGGGTTTTCGTGATCGTGGGCAGGTCGAAGTTGAGATAGACGGTGCCCTGGTACGGCGGCGCATCCTCAGGTGCGCAGGACATCGGGATGTAGGTCCCGGTGACCGCCTCGAGACTGGCGGTGCTGACAATCTCACGTGCCGGTTCGAGCACCTGCTGTTGGATTTGCTCATCGGTCAGGGGCACCGGAGCCTCGACGGCGGGCCCGCGCAGGTCATAGATGCGGTGCATGGTGATGAAGGTCGCACCCAGCACCAGGGACATCACCAGGGATGCCGCAATGAGCAGCGGATACGGTCGGGAGCGGAGGCTGTCGCGATTCATGGTTTCCTCGCCCAGGTCAGCGATAACGGCGATGTTACCGGTCGGGTGCCAGACACGTGGCGCGGTGCCTGCGGCGAGTTTTTCGCCGTTTCGCCGTTTATCAGGCAAAGTTAACGGTATGCGCGCACCACGTCCGTTGGCCTCGGGCCGCCTGGCACGCCGCCTGAGCGGTGTGTTGGCGGTGTTGATGATGCTCGGTGGCGTGATTGCCGCACCCGGCTCGGCATCGCCGACCCCCTCACCGCGGGCGCCCCTGGACCAATCGGCGCTGCTCAGTCAGGTGGTCCCCGGTCTCGTCGACATCAACACCACCATGAGCTACCAGGGCGCCACCGGGGCCGGCACCGGAATCCTGCTGAATCCCGACGGCGAGGTGCTGACCAACAACCACGTCATCGAGGGCGGCACCGAGATCACCGCGGTGAGCCTGGCAAACAGCCGGACCTACCCGGTCGACGTCATCGGATTCGATCGCGCCAACGACATCGCACTGGTGCGCTTACGCGGAGCCGCGGGCCTCCCGACCGCAATCCTCGGAACCTCATCGACACTTGCGGTCGGGGACCCGATTGCGGCCATCGGCAACTCCAACGGCCCCGGCGCGCCGCCGAGCTATGCGCCGGGCGCGATCACCCAGATCGGCGCGTCGGTACGCGCCACCAACGAGGCCGGCGGCGGCGCGAGGGAACTCTACGACCTGATTCGGGTGGCCGCCGACATCCGGCCGGGTGATTCCGGTGGTCCGCTGGTCAACAGTGCCGGGCAGGTGGTGGGGGTCAATGTAGCCGCCACCCTCACCTATCGGATGGACGGGGTCACCGGCGGAGAGGGGTTCGCGATCCCGATCGACCGGGCACTGGCCATCGCCAATCAGATCCGCGCGGGTGCGGCCTCGGATTCGATCCACATCGGTGACACGGCGTTCATCGGCGTCGCGATCGCCGACTCGTCGCTCCTGCGCGCCGGGCCCCCGGGCGCGGTCGTGCGCCAGGTCCTGCCGAACACCCCGGCCCAGCAGATCGGTCTGTTCGATGGCGACGTGATCACCGCCGTCGACGGGCTCGTGATCGCCTCGGCGGCGGACCTGTCCACCGTGATGAACCGGCGCAAGCCCGGCGATATCGTCATGCTCACCTGGGTGGACCGCGGCGGGATCCCCCGCAACGCTCCCCTGGTGCTGGCGAAGGGGCCGGTCGGCTGAGCAACCGACCCCGCTGGGCGGCATTGTTGGTTATCGGGCTGACCCTGAACGGGCCGCTGCCGCTGGCGAGGGCCGACGATAGCCCGACTCAGCCTGGCACACCCCTGTTCGAACTGATCGACGCCGCCACGCAACGATTGCAGACCGCCGACCCGGTGGCAGCCACCAAGTGGCTCACCGGGGCGGCGATCACCGACCCTGCCCGGGTGCAGCAGGTGTTGGAGACCGTATCGGCCGATGCCGAAACAGCCGGCGTCCCCGGTGATTACGTGACCACTCTTTTCACCGATCAGATCAATGCCACCGAGGCGATTCAGTACAGCAGATTCTCGGCGTGGAAGCTCGACCCGACAACCGCACCGGTTTCGGCCCCCGATCTGGGGGCCTCACGAGCCTTGATCGACGGACTCAACGGCCGCATGGTCGCACTGATCGCTGCGGTCTGGCCGGTGTTGGGTGCACCTGATTGTCCGATCCTGTTGGACGCCGCCCGGAACGCTGTCGGCCAGGCCCGCCAACTCGATCCGCTTTTGCGGCAGGCACTCGAGTCCGCCACCCGTTCCTATTGTCAGACCTGAATCGTCCCCCCGGAATGGTCCCCCGAATCGAACCTCATAGATTGAGCACCAGTCTCTCGATTCGCCTCAGTGCCACCGAGCAGACCGGAAGATAGGCACTGGCCCACCACGGCACCTCGAATCGGACCTGACAACCGCCGGGAGCAGCGGTCACTTGGTGCCCGGTGGCAGGAACACCGGCGACTTTCCAGGTCCATCGCCTGCCTGGATCGAACTCAGTGATCACGAAGGGCACCCGCAGCCCCGCCGGCGTCCAGACATCGCCTTGGACCCCGAGTGCGAGTTCGTGGGCCTGGTCGGCCAACGTCGCGCGGCGTACCGACGGCCCCCACCGCGGCCAGGCCGACACGTCGACCAACAGGTCCCACACAGCCGGCGGCGGGGCGGCGATGAAGCGTTCTACGGCCAGCGGCCACCGAGCGGAACCCACACCGGATGACGCTACGGCCTAGGATCGGGGCCATGAAGGGTTCCGTCACTGTCCGCATGGCAGCTCCGGCTGAAAAGATCTGGGATCTGATCGCCGATGTCCGTAACACCGGGCGGTTCTCTCCGGAGGTGTTCGAATCGGAATGGCTTGACGGCGCCACCGGTCCCGCCCTGGGCGCCAAGTTCCGCGGACACGTCCGCCGCAACGAGATCGGTCCGGTGTACTGGACCACCTGCCGGGTCACCGCCTGCGAACCCGGCCGCGAATTCGGGTTCGCGGTGCTGGGCCCGGGCGACACCGCGGTTAACAATTGGCACTATCGGTTGACGCCGCGCGATGACGGCACCGACGTCACGGAGTCGTTCCGGATGATCAGTTCACCGTTGGTCTCGGTGTTCCGGGTGTTCGGGGGATTCCTTCGGGAACGCCGCAACCTGCGCGACATGCGCACCACCCTGGAACGCATCAAGAATGTTGTCGAAGAACAGTCGTAGGGTCTTTTCGATCACCTTCACAGGACGGAACGTCAAGCATGGGTAACGCACACCGGGGAATCGCCACCCGCGTGAACGGCGAGGCTCCCCCGCAGGTGCCGCTCGCGGACATCA
>SYAA01000327.1 GCA_005789055.1 Actinomycetota bacterium | reverse complement strand
GCGCAAGCGTTTCAACGGCCAGCCGGAATTCGTCGAGAACTTTTTCATGTTCATCGCCGAAGAGGTCCGCGAACTGATGGCTGAGCTGGGTTTCCGGACTGTCAATGAGATGGTCGGACAGGTCAACGCGCTGGACACCACTAAGGCTGTCTCGCATTGGAAGGCACATAAACTCGACCTCACGCCGGTGCTGCACGAGGCTGATTCGGCGTTCATGAACCAGGATCTCTACTGCAGTTCGCGGCAGGATCACGGCTTGGACAAGGCGCTGGACCAACAGCTGATAGCCCAGTGCCGGGAAGCTCTGGACTCAGGTACCCCGGTGCGTTTCGCGATGAAGATCACCAACACCAATCGCGCCGTCGGAACCATGCTCGGCCATGAGGTGACGAAAGCCTATGGCGCCCATGGCCTGCCGGACGGCACCATCGACCTCACCTTCGACGGCTCGGCGGGCAACAGCTTCGGCGCCTTCGTGCCGAAGGGCATCACCCTGCGGGTACACGGTGATGCCAACGACTACGTCGGTAAGGGTCTGTCCGGTGGCCGAATCGTGCTGCGCCCCAGCGATCGTGGGCCGCAGGATTACGTGGCGGAGGACAACATCATCGGCGGTAACGTCATCCTTTTCGGTGCCACCAGTGGCGAGGCCTTCATCCGTGGCGCGGTGGGCGAACGGTTCGCCGTGCGCAACTCCGGTGCGCATGCTGTCGTCGAGGGCGTGGGCGATCACGGCTGTGAGTACATGACCGGCGGCAAGGTGGTAATCCTGGGACCGACGGGACGTAACTTCGCCGCAGGTATGTCCGGCGGAGTGGCCTATGTCTACGATCCCGACGGCCTTCTGCCGGGCAACCTCAATGCCGAGATGGTAGACACCGACGAGCTCGCCGATGCCGATCTCGATTGGCTGCACGACATCCTGGTGGCTCACCGTGATCTCACCGATTCGGCGGTGGCCCAGCGCATTCTGGCCGATTGGCCTCGCCAAGCGGGGGATTTCGCGAAGGTGATGCCGCGTGACTACAAGCGGGTGCTGGATGCCATCGCCGAGGCCGAGCGCATCGGAGCGGACGTCGACGAGATGATCATGGCGGCCTCGCGTGGCTGATCCGAATGGCTTCCTGAAGTACACCCGCCGCGAGACGCCGCGTCGCCGGCCCGTTCCGCTGCGTCTGCGTGACTGGAACGAGGTGTACGAGGATTTCGATCACGAGGCACTTCAGCAGCAGGCATCACGGTGCATGGACTGTGGAATCCCGTTCTGCCACAACGGCTGTCCACTAGGTAACCTCATTCCAGAGTGGAATGACCTCGTGCACCGCGATCGCTGGCAGGAAGCGATCGAACGACTGCATGCGACCAACAACTTCCCGGAGTTCACCGGGAGGCTTTGCCCCGCCCCATGCGAGGCCTCGTGCGTGCTAGGAATTAACGCCGACCCGGTGACCATCAAGCAGGTCGAGGTCGAGATCATCGACAACGCCTTCGACGAGGGTTGGGTGGTGCCCAAGCGGGCGCATCTGCTGACCGGCAAGACCGTCGCCGTCGTCGGCTCCGGCCCGGCTGGCCTGGCCGCCGCCCAGCAGTTGACCCGCGCTGGCCACGACGTCACCGTCTACGAGCGAGCCGACCGTATTGGCGGACTGCTGCGTTACGGAATCCCCGAGTTCAAGATGGAGAAGCGTCATATCGACCGGCGCCTGGAGCAGATGCGGGACGAGGGCACCAGGTTCGAGGCCGGCGTCAATATCGGCGTCGACATCACCGGTGCCCAGTTGCGGGAGCAGTTCGACGCGGTCGTCCTGGCCGGCGGCGCAACCGATTGGCGCGATCTGCCCATCCCAGGCCGGGACCTCGGCGGCATCCACCAGGCGATGGAGTACCTGCCGTGGGCCAACAAGGCCACCCATGGCGACCCCGTGCTCGACGCCGACGGCCAGCCGCCCATCACTGCCAAAGGAAAGCGCGTCGTCATCATCGGCGGCGGAGACACCGGCGCGGACTGCCTGGGTACGGCGCATCGTCAGGGCGCGGCCAGCGTGCACCAGTTCGAGATCATGCCGCGACCGCCCGAGGAGCGAGCCGACTCCACGCCGTGGCCCACCTACCCACTGATGTACCGGGTGTCGTCAGCCCATGAGGAAGGCGGTGAGCGGGTCTTCGCCGTCAACACCGAACGTTTCCTGGGCGGTGACGGTCTCGTCACCGGCGTGCGCGCACATGAGGTCGCGATGTCCGACGGCGTGTTCGCGAAAGTCGAGGGCACCGACTTCGAGCTCGAGGCGGATCTCGTTCTGCTGGCGATGGGGTTCGTCGGCCCGGAACGGCCCGGATTGCTGACCGAACTCGAGGTCGACCTCACCGACCGGGGCAGCGTGGCCCGAAACGCCGATTTCGAGACCTCGGTCCCCGGTGTCTTCGTCGCCGGGGACATGGGACGCGGGCAGTCACTCATCGTCTGGGCCATCGCCGAGGGCCGCGCCGCCGCCGCCGGGGTGGACCGTTTTCTGATGGGCACTACGGCTTTGCCAGCGCCCATCCTGCCGACTGCGATGCCGCAACACTAGTAACTCTTGTAACAATAGAAACACGCGACCTGGGTCGGCGCGCCTCCTGACGATCACGGTGGAACACGGCTCTAATAGCTGGGGTGGGTGCTGCGGGTACCGCGGTCCCCGGTTGCCGATGATGTCGACCACAGGAGAAATTCCGTGTACCTCGTGCCGATTACCCGCTCGCGGGTCGGGCGTATCGCCTGGTCATTGTTTCGCTAT
>SYAA01000326.1 GCA_005789055.1 Actinomycetota bacterium | reverse complement strand
GGCGAGGTCCTGGCGTTTGTCGTGCGCCTGCTTACCGCGGGCCAGTGCCAACTCCACCTTGACTTTGCCATCGAGGAAGTACATCGACAGCGGCACCAGGGTCAGGTTGCCGTCACGGATCTTGCCGACCAGGATGTCGATCTGGCGGCGGTGCAGGAGCAGTTTGCGGTTGCGACGCGGGGTGTGGTTGGTCCAGGTGCCGTGGTGGTATTCCGCGATATGCAGATTGCGCAGCCATATTTCGCCGTCGTCGACCGTGGCGAACGCATCGGCCATCGAGGCCTGGCCCTCCCGCAGACTCTTCACCTCGGTACCGACCAGCACCACCCCGGCTTCGAAAACCTCGAGAATCGCATAGTTGTGCCGGGCTTTGCGGTTGGAGGCGACGATCTTCTTTGCGCCGGCGCCGGCGACCTTTTTCGCGGCCGCCGCCAGTTTGCGCTCCGCCGATGCCTTTGCCACTCCTAGTCCCGCACGTACAGCCGTAGCGTCACATAGGCGGTGAGAGCCGCCATCGCCACGCCGACGCCGAACATGATCGGCGCGATATAGAGAATGTCGGCGTAGTCGATGCGGGCGATGAGGTTGGCTTGATAGAACTGGTCGAGCGCTCTGTTCAGGAACAGCGCGCGCACCACGATCAGGCCGAGGATGGCCAGCACCACACCGATCGTCGCGGCCAGCACCGCCTCCAACAGGAACGGCAACTGGGTGTACCACCGGGTGGCGCCCACCATTCGCATGATGCCGATCTCGGTGCGCCGGGTGTAAGCCGCGACCTGAACCATGTTGGCAATCAACAGGATCGCACTGATCGCCTGCACCACCGCGATCGCGAATGCCGCACGCGAGAGACCGTCGAGAACGGCGAAGAGTCGATCGATCAGTTCCTTCTGGTTCAGAACGTTGAGCACACCGGGCTGACCCCGCATCGCGGCATCGAAGTCCTGGTGCTGCTCAGGGTTGTTGAGCTTGACGATGAACGATGCCGGAAAGGAATCCTTGCTGGCGACGTCCTTGTACTCAGGGAACTTGGTGACAGCATCGGTGTAGGCGTCGTCGCGGTTCAGGAAGCGCACGCTCTTGACGTCGTCACGGGCTTCAATCTGGGAACGCAGCGCCTTACAGGCATCGCCGTCACAGGTGGGGTCGTTGGCCGAGACGTCGTTGTTGAGGAACACCTGGCTCTCGACCCGGTCGAGATAGATGGTGCGAGACTGATTGGCAAGCTGGATCACCAGCAGGCCGCCACCAAAGAGCCCAATGGAGATCGCGGTAGTGAGGATCATCGCGATGGTCATAGTGATGTTGCGGCGCAGGCCGCTGTAGACCTCGTTGACCAGAAAGCCGGCGCGCATTCAGCGATCCATTCCGTAGACGCCGCGCTGCTCGTCGCGGACCAGCCGGCCCAGCGAGAGCTCCACCACGCGCTGACGCATGGAGTCGACGATGTGGTGGTCGTGGGTGGCCATCAGCACCGTGGTGCCGGTCCGGTTGATCCGATCCAGCAGATCCATGATCTCCCGACTGGTTTCCGGATCAAGGTTGCCGGTCGGCTCGTCAGCGAGCAGTACCAGCGGTCGGTTGACGAACGCGCGGGCGATCGCGACCCGCTGCTGCTCGCCACCGGACATCTCGGTGGGGAGACGGTTGGCCTTGCCCGACAGCCCCACCATCTCGAGCACCTCGGGCACCACCTTCTTGATGACATCAGACTGTTTACCGATGACCTCGAGGGCGAACGCGACGTTCTCGAACGCCGTCTTTTGCTGCAGCAACCGGAAGTCCTGGAACACGCAGCCGATGACCTGGCGCAACTTGGGGATATGCCGGCCCGACAGTTTGTTGACGTGGAATTTCGAGACCTGAACCTCACCTGAGGTCGGGGACTCCTCGGCCAGCAGCAACCGCATGAATGTGGACTTACCCGAGCCCGACGGCCCGATCAGGAAGACGAACTCACCCTTGTCGATGTGAACGCTGACGTTGTCCAGGGCCGGGCGGCCCGACGACTTGTACTGCTTGGAGACATGGTCGAGGGTGATCATCACGGCTCGTCAGTGTAGCCGGAGGGGACGCGACATTACGGCGTTGCCGGAGTGGCCGGAGTGGCCGGGGTGGGCGCGGTAGCCGGCGGCACTGTGGTCTGGGGCCCCGGGATCGGCGGCGGCGGAGCCGTCGGCACCGCAGGTCCGGGGGCCTCCGATGGCTCCGGCGGTGGCAGAACGCCGCCTCCCGGCACGGGCCCTTCCGGGGTGGCCGTCGGCTCGGTTCCGGTTCCCGGAGTGGGTGCGGCGGGTACCTCCCCCACGGACGTCGGAGTCGTCGTCGTTGGGGGTGTCGTGGTCGGCGTCGTCGGCAGGGTCGTCGTCGGCGCCGGGGGCCGCTGCTGGACATCAGTGCGGGGGGCCCAGGTGTAGGCGGGATCGGGAATGAAGCCGGGCGGCACGACATCGCTGGCCGGCACCTGCTCGGGTGGTGCGGATGCGGGCTGATAGGTCTCGAAGATCCACCAGGTTGCGAAGAACGCGATCAGCAGCACCACGGTGGACGTCCGAACCCGGCCGCCGAACAGGTAGCCGGGCCAGCCGCGGCCCTCGCGTCGATCAGAGGCTCGGCTCATTGCGGCACCTCCTGGGTCGCGTCGAGTATCGGCGCGCTGTCGGCAGGTGTGACGATGCCGGCCCGGGTCAGCGCGGCGACGACGAGCAACCGGAGCTTGCGGCCCACTTCGAACTGCTTGCCCGGTAGCGTCCTGGCCACCATCCGCAGGTTGACGGTGTCCAACTCGATGCTCTCGACGCCCATCAGCTTGGGCTTGTCCAGTAGCAGTTCGTTGAGGCCCGGGTCCTCCGGGGCGGCCTCACACACCTCGCCCAGCACCATATTGACGTGAGCGAGGTCCGCGGTGGCGGGCACCGGGATGTCGATGACGGCCCGGGCCCAGTCCTTGGACAGGTTCAGCGACTTCATGATCTGGCCGTTGGGGATCGTGTACATCTCGCCCTCGGAGGTGCGCAGCTTCGTCACACGCAGGGTGACGTCCTCGACGGTGCCCATGGCGTCATTGCTCGACCCGAGCGTCAGCTGCACCAGATCACCGAACCCGTACTGCTTCTCGGTAATGATGAAAAACCCGCTCAGCAGGTCCTGCACTACTCGCTGGGCACCGAAACCCAGTGCGGCGCCCAGTACCGCGGCCGGAGCGACCAGGGAGCTGACCGGTATCGCCAGGATGTCAGTCACCTGGACTACCACCATCACCGCCAGCAGGGCGATGGCGAGATACGAGATCACCGAGGCGACGGCCTGGCGGTGTTTGGCGCTCTCCGAGCGCACCAGGGCATCGCTTTCCTGGAAGTTGGCGTCGATGCGGCTGCTGATCCGCTTCGCCGTCCAGCTGATGAACCGGGCCGCCAGGACCGCACCGATCAGCAGCAGCACGATCGACAGGCCCCGGGTCAGGATCCATTCGCCGATCTCGCCGTGCCAGAAGGCATGCCATTGATCAGCGGGGCGTGCTGCAAATTCAGTCGTCGTCATCTCGCCGATTACGCCACCGGATTCCCGCTTCGAGGAACCCGTCGATGTCCCCATCCAGAACCGCCGCGGGATTGCCGACTTCGTACTCGGTCCGCAGATCCTTGACCAGTTGGTAGGGGTGCAGAACGTAGGACCGCATCTGGTTGCCCCAGGAGCTGCCGGCGTCGCTCTTGAGCGCATCCATTTCGGCGCGCTCCTCGAGGCGCTTACGTTCCAGCAGTTTGGCCTGAAGCACCCGCATTGCAGAGACCTTGTTCTGCAGCTGCGACTTCTCGTTCTGGCAGGTCACCACGATACCCGTCGGGATGTGGGTGAGTCGAACCGCCGAGTCGGTGGTGTTGACCGATTGGCCGCCCGGTCCACTGGAGCGATAGACGTCAACCCGCAGGTCAAGCTCGGGAATCTCAATGTGGTCGGTGGTCTCGGTCACCGGCAGAACCTCAACTTCGGCGAAGGAGGTCTGCCGGCGGGCCTGATTGTCGAAGGGGCTGATCCGCACCAACCGGTGGGTGCCCTGCTCCACCGATAACGTGCCGTAGGCGTAGGGCGCGTGCACCGCGAAGGTGGCGCTCTTGATGCCGGCCTCCTCGGCATAAGACGTGTCGAACACCTCAACGCCGTAGTCGTGTTGCTCAGCCCACCGGATGTACATCCGCATCAGCATCTCGGCCCAGTCGGCGGCGTCCACCCCGCCGGCACCGGATCGGATGGTGACCAGGGCCTCGCGCTCGTCGTACTCCCCCGACAGCAGGGTCCGCACTTCCAGCGCCTCGATCTCGGCCTGCAGTGACTTCAGTTCGGCATCGGCTTCGGCCAGTGCGTCCTCGGCGCCGGCGCCCTGTTCCTCGGCAGCCATCTCGTAGAGCACCGGCAGGTCGGCGAGTCGGCTGCGCAGGCCCTCGACCCGCCGAAGCTCGCTCTGGGCGTGGGACAACTCGCTGGTCACCCGTTGGGCATTGGCCTGGTCGTCCCACAGTTTGGGGTCGGAGGCGTCGTGTTCGAGTTTCTCGATCTTCCCGCGCAGCCCCTCGATATCGAGCACCCGCTCCACCGTCGTCAAGGTGGTGTCCAGGGCGGCGAGATCAGACTGTCGGTCGAGGTCCACGGGATCTCAGGTTACCGTCGCGACTACCATCCCCTGCATGCGTCCTTACTATGTCGCGATCGTCGGCGCGGGACCTTCCGGCTACTTCGCCGCCGCCTCGCTGCTGCGGTTCGCCGACGAGTCGGTCGCCGGCAACGGCCCGGACGTCCGCATCGACATGCTCGAAATGCTCCCGACGCCTTGGGGTTTGGTGCGCTCCGGCGTGGCGCCGGACCACCCGAAGATCAAGTCGATCAGCCGGACCTTCGAGAAGACCTCAGCCGACCCCCGGTTCCGGTTCTTCGGCAATATCACTGTGGGACAGGATGTCTCGGTCGACGAGCTTGCCGACCGCTACGACGCGGTGGTCTACGCGGTGGGCACCCAGTCCGACCGGACCATGGGAATCCCCGGCGAGGACCTGCCCGGCAGCGTGCCGGCCGTCGACTTCGTCGGCTGGTACAACGCCCACCCGCACTTCGCCGAGATGGCACCCGACATCTCCACCGGCCGGGCCGTCGTGGTGGGCAACGGCAACGTCGCCATCGACGTCGCCCGCATCCTGGTGACCGACCCCGACGTCCTGGCCGCCACCGACATCGCCGATCACGCCCTGGACGCGCTGCGCGAGCGCGGGATCTCCGAGGTGGTCATCGTCGGGCGCCGCGGGCCGCTGCAGGCGGCGTTCACCACCCTGGAGGTGCGCGAGCTCGGCGAACTGAAGGGCGTCGACGTCATCGTCGACCCGGCCGACCTGGCCGGCATCAGCGACGAGGACGCCCACGCAGCCGGCAAGACCGAGGCCGCCAACATCAAGGTGCTGCGCGACTACGCGACCCGCGAACCGCGGCCCGGGCACCGAAGGATCGTCTTCCGGTTCTGCACCTCCCCGATGGCGATCAAAGGCGCGGGGCGCGTCGAGGAGATCGTGCTGGGCCGCAACGAACTACTCGAGCACGACGGCCGCGTGGTGGCGCGCGACACCGGTGAGCGGGAGACGCTCCCGATGAATCTGGTGGTGCGCGCGGTCGGCTATCACGGGGTGCCTGTGCCGGGTCTGCCCTTCGACGACAGCCGGGGCACCATCCCGCACACCGGGGGCAAGGTGATCGGCCGCACCAACGACTATGTGACCGGCTGGATCAAGCGCGGGCCGTCCGGGGTGATCGGCACCAACAAGAGCGACTCGCAGGACACCGTCGAGAATCTCTGGGAGGACCTGACCGGCGAACCGCAGGGTGAGGT
>SYAA01000325.1 GCA_005789055.1 Actinomycetota bacterium | reverse complement strand
GGCAAGCCGGTGGTCGCATCGATGGGATCCGTCGCGGCGTCCGGCGGCTATTACGTCGCCATGGCGGCTGAGGTGGTCGTGGCTAATCCTGCGACCATCACCGGTTCGATCGGCGTGATTACCGGAAAGCTAGTCGCCCGCGAGCTCAAGGATCGGCTCGGGGTCGGGTCAGAGTCGTTGCGCACCAACGCAAATGCCGATGCGTGGTCGGTGAATTCACCGTTCACCGCAGAGCAGCACGAGATGGTCGAGGCCGAAGCGGATCTGTTCTACGACGACTTCGTGCGACGGGTGGCCGAGGCGCGGAACATGTCGATCGAGGATGTCGGCATCGTCGCGCGTGGCCGGGTATGGACTGGAGCGGACGCCATCGAACGCGGCCTCGTCGACGAACTCGGCGGACTGCGGACGGCGGTGCGTCGCGCGAAGGTGCTCGCCGGTCTTGATATCGACGCGAAGATTCACCTTCTCGGTTACCCGGGTTCCTCGGTGCTGGACTTCCTGCGGCCCAAAGCCTCCTCCCAGCCGGCTGCTGCATCGCTGCCGGACGCGGTCGCGTCGGTGGTTCACCGGGCGGTATTCAGCGCGGTGGACCGCGGCGAGCGGTCACTGACTGAAACCAGCGCACTGTGGGTGGGCGACTACCGGTTCTGACGCGTCAGCGACTGGCGCTGACGTAAACGATCTCCCCGAGGGGGTCGCGGTCGCCGTGCTCAGGCGGTGTCAGATCACTGCGGCGGAACAGGTCGTCTCCGGGTGTCCCGGTGACCTGCCAGCCCTTCAAACTCAGGTACTCCATGACATTGCTGCGCGGGCCGGGGTAAACCAGTTCCGGCATGTCGATGTCGACGCCTTGCAGGCGCATCGCCGCGGTCATCTCGCGGGCCTTGGCGGCGTCGAAATCGATGATCCCCGGGGCGTATTCGGTCGCCACGGTGCTCCCCGGCGCGCTCAAGGCGGTAATCATGTCGAGCAGCCCGTCCTGGGCGTCGGGGGGCAGGTAGATCAGCAGGCCCTCGGCCAGCCAAGCGGTCGGGGCCGCGGGATCGAAGCCGGCCTCGGTCAGCGCGGCGGGCCAGTCCTGGCGCAGGTCGATGCCAACGGTTCGGCGTCGTGCGCGGGGTTGGGCACCGAGGTCGGCCAGCACAGCGGTCTTGAAGTCGATGACGGCGGGCTGGTCGATCTCGTACAACACGGTCTGCGGCGGCCACGGCAACCGGTAGGCGCGGGAGTCCAGTCCAGAGGCCAGGATCACCGCCTGGCGGATGCCCTTGGTCGCGCACGCGGAAATGAAGTAGTCATCGAAGAACTTCGTTCGCAGGGCCATTCCGGCGATCATCGCCGCTATCTGTTCCGGTGTGGTGTCACCCAACTGCGCGGCATCGGTGCCGCCGTCGAGCATCGTGACGAAGAACTCGATACCGACCGCACGCACCAAAGGCTCGGCGAACGGATCGTCGATCAGCTGGCGCGGATCTTTGGTGGCCATCGCCCGGCCGGCGGCGACCATCGTCGCTGTGGCCCCCACACTGGACGCCAAGTCCCAACTGTCGTCGTCGCTCCGCGCCATGATCGGACCTCAGGCCAGCGTCGCGGTGAGGTACTGGAAGCCGGCGAACTTCTCTGTCATCTCGTCATCGTGATGGTCGAATCCGTTGGCGGCGAACAGTTCTTCGATCCCGCTGCCGCTGACCTGCCAGCCCAATCGCCGGAGGTAGTCAATGACGTGGCTGCGCTCGCCGACGTAGACCAGCCCGGCCAGGTTGTCGTGGAAGCCGAGCCGCTGCCACCGGTCCGCTCCCGGTTCGTCACCCTCGGCCGGGGGGTCGGTAAACGCGTCCATGGCGGGCATGAACTCCGTCGCCAGCCGACTGCCGGCGGGGCTGAGCGCGGTGATGTGATCGAAGAGCCGGTCCTGGGCGTCGGGGGGCAGGTAGATGAGCAGCCCCTCGGCGATCCAGGCAGTCGGCCGGCCGGGATCGAATCCCTGGGCGGCCAGCGCCGCCGGCCAGTCCTCACGCAGATCGACGCCGACGTTGCGAATTTCGGCGGTCGGCCGGGCACCCAGGCTCTGCAGGGCCGCCACCTTGAAGTCGATGACCCCGGGCTGGTCGACCTCGAACACCACGGTGCCCGCCGGCCACGGCAGCCGATAACCGCGAGCGTCCAGACCCGAGGCGAGGATCACCGTCTGACGAATGTCGGTGACGTGTGACGTTTCGCGCAGGAAGTCATCGAAGTAGCGGGTGCGAATCGCCATCCCATGCACCATTCGTTGCACGTCATCGCTAGTTTCCGGGGCGTCCAGCAGTTCCTGAAAGTGCTCCATGCCCACGGCCCTGACCAGCGGTTCGGCCCAGGCGTCGTCGATCAGTCCGGCGCGATTCGCCAGGGCCCGAGACGCGGCGACCGCGGTCGCGGTGGCACCGACGCCGGACGCGAGGTCCCAGCAGTCATCGTCCGCGCGCGTCATCACGGACCTCCCGGCTCCGCGGCGGCCGTCCGCCGCACTTAATTAGGTAATTTAACCAGTGCTCGCTGCGTCGGGCGTCGGGTCCGGCCGGATTCCCGTCCGGACCCGGCCAACTGTTAGTCTCGTAGACTGTTCCACTGCGCGCTCGCGCCGGCACCGCCCGGCGTTGATTCGCGTACAGCAGAGTTACCGCCAACGCTGGTCAGGCCAGCCGCATCGGCTCGCCGCGACCAGGGTCCGGCCGCCCAGGAGGAAGAGTGCTTTCGGCTTTCATCTCGACACTGCGGACGGCCGACCTCAGGCGCAAGATCATTTTCACCCTGGGCATCGTCATCCTCTACCGGGCCGGCGCGGCTTTGCCGTCACCGGGGGTCAACTACCAGAACATCCAGCAGTGCGTCGAGCAGGTCAGCGGGGGCGCCGGCGGGCAGATCTACTCCCTGATCAACCTGTTCTCCGGTGGGGCACTGCTGCAACTATCGGTCTTCGCGGTGGGTGTGATGCCCTACATCACCGCCAGCATCATCGTGCAGTTGCTGACGGTGGTGATCCCGCGCTTCGAGGAGTTGCGTAAGGAGGGCCAGTCCGGCCAGGCCAAGATGACGCAGTACACGCGTTATCTGTCGGTCGCGCTGGCCGTTCTGCAGGCCACCAGCATTGTGGCGCTGGCCGCCAACGGCGGCCTGCTGCAGGGCTGCACCCTGGACATCATCGAGGACAAGGGCATCTTCCCGCTCTTCATCATCGTGCTGGTGATGACCGCAGGGGCGACCCTGGTGATGTGGATGGGTGAGTTGGTCACCGAGCGCGGCGTCGGCAACGGTATGTCGTTGCTGATCTTCGCCGGTATCGCCGCCAGGATCCCGGCCGAGGGCAAGTCGATCCTGGACAGCCGCGGCGGCGCCGTGTTCGCCGCGGTGTGCGTCGCGACGCTGCTCATCATCATCGGCGTGGTGTTCGTCGAGCAGGGCCAGCGCCGCATCC
>SYAA01000324.1 GCA_005789055.1 Actinomycetota bacterium | reverse complement strand
CCACAGCGGGTGGGTGGCCTCGTGGCCCATCTCGCGCAACTGATCCTGGCCGATGTCCTGAATGTGACGGCACGCTCCGTCGAGGCGCAGTCGGCCGGTGCGGTCCACGTCGGCCATCCGCAGCGGCCACTCAAGATCGAAGACGTCGGGGTGCGGGTCGGGAACCGGCATCAGCACCTTGGCCAGACCATCGCCTACCGTCGCGTCGTTCCCCATGGCTCCGGATCATGCCAAACCCCCTGTTGAATGCCAACAAAGCCAGGAGTCCCTGGGTCGGGAGTTACCGGGTCGGGGGTTACTGGGCCGGGACCTACAGGTAGGTCACGCCCAGCACGATAGTGGTGAATATCACCGGCGAGAGTGCCAACCCGCCCAAAAAGGCCGCCTTGGTGATCTGCTTGCGCTGGTAGCACTGCCACCCCTGGTAGATCAGCAAGCCCGCGAGGATCAGCAGGGCCGCGGAGACCACTAGGACTGCGGTGGACACCGAGGATGATCCGGTGGCCAACGACATACCGAGGAGCCACAGGATATGGCCGAGCAGTGCTCCGCCGACGCCGGCGATAACGGCCGATCTCACCGGATCCGCATCAGAAATTGATCATGTGGCCGGCGAGGCCGTGGAAGCACTCCTGCAGTGCCTCCGACAGCGTCGGGTGGGTGTGAACGTTTCGGGCGAGTTCGTCGACGGTCAGATCCCACTTCTGCGCCAGCGTCAACTCCGGCAACAACTCGGAGACGTCCGGTCCGATCAAATGCGCACCGAGCAGTTCGCCGTACTTGGCGTCGGCGATCACCTTCACAAAGCCGACCGGGTCGGCCAGCCCGTGCGCCTTTCCATTCGCGCTGAACGGAAACTTCGCGACCTTGACGTCGTGGCCCTCGTCACGGGCCTGCTGTTCAGTGAGTCCGAAACTGGCGACCTGAGGCTGGCAGAACGTGGCCCGGGGCATCATCCGGTAGTCGCCCAGCGTCATCGTCTCGGCACCGCCGATGGTCTCCGCGGCCACCACGCCCATCGCCTCGGCGACGTGGGCGAGTTGCAACTTAGAGGTGACGTCGCCGATGGCGTAGATGTGCCCCACGTTGGTGCGCATGTAGTCGTCGATCGCGATGGCGCCCCGGTCGGTGAGTGCGACGCCGGTCGTCTCCAGTCCGAAACCCTCCACGTTGGGCGCAAAGCCGATGGCCTGCATCACTTTATCGGCCTTCAACTCCTCGACCACCCCGTCCTTACTCACCGCGACGGTGACGACGGTCCCGTCGTCGGTGATCGACTCGACCTTGGTTCCGGTGCGGATTTTCACACCGAGTTTCTTGTACTGCTTCTCGATCTCCTTGGAAATCTCGGCGTCCTCATTGGGCAGGGCGCGCGGCAGGAATTCGACGATCGTGACATCGACGCCGTAGTTCGTCATAAAGTAGGCGAACTCCATCCCGATCGCACCGGCTCCGGCGATGATGATGGAACCGGGCAGTTCCCGGGTCAGGATCTGCTCCTCATAGGTCACCACGTTTGCCGACAGTGCGGTGCCGGGAATAAGCCGGGTGCTGCTGCCGGTCGCAATGATCGCGTGGGTGAAGGTCAGCGTCTCGGTTCCGCCCGCGTTGAGTTCCACCGCAATGGTGTTGGCATCGGTGAAGCGTCCGTAACCGTGAACCTCGGTGATCGTGTTCTTCTTCATCAGGAAATGCACGCCGGCGACGCGGCCGTCGGCCACTTTGCGGCTGCGGTCGAACGCCGCGCCGAAGTCAAAACTCACCTGGCCGCTAATGCCAAAGGTCGCGGACTCCTTGGCAAAGAGGTGCGCGAGTTCCGCATTGCGCAGCAGCGCCTTGGACGGGATGCAGCCGACATTGAGGCACACCCCACCCCAGTACTGAGGTTCGACGATTGCGGCGTTCAGGCCGAGTTGGGAGGCACGGATGGCCGCGACGTAACCGCCGGGGCCGGCGCCGAGGACGACGACGTCATAGTGAGTCACTGCCTCAGCCTATTACCGGGCCTATCACCGGGCGGGCGATCCATTCGAAGTAGTAGGCGCCATGGAGGATGGCGGCGGCGGCGGTCGACGCGAGTGGGGCCGCCATTAAGGCGATGGCCAACGCCGTCACCTGCGGACGGTTGGGTACCAGGGAGACGAGCACACTCGCCGCCATACAGACAGCCAGGTAACCGAGGATGCCGAGCACCGGCAGTGTTTTTTCCCCGGCCGTGTACCACCAGTGGTAGAAACCCAGCCCGGCAGCGGCGGCCACCACCCACACCCCGGCCAGGATGAGGGCGAACCGCCAGCGCGTTACGAACTCGTTGGTTCCCGGCACCAAAACCGGGCGCGCCACCGGAACTGCGTTCAGCGTTGGGATGGGGTGGGAGTTGACCGCGCGCAGAAACGCATCTGTGTCGTCGTGTTCCAGCGCGCTGAAGGCCTGCGGCGCGGGCGAATCCGGTTCGTCGAGAGCGATGTCGAGAACGGGTTCGGACCCGGAGTCATCGGCCCGGTAGGGATCGGCCCCGTTGGTATCGGACTCCCGGGCGGCATGGTTCAGCGGATCCGGATGCGGTCCGGTGTCGAAGATCGGCGCCGGGTGCGGCTCGGTGGTGGGGGCAGCGGTTGACTGGGAGCCGGTGGTGAACATCGGCTCCAGGTCAGAACCGGTGACCGGGACGGACGTGGTGTCAGTCACCGGAGGCCACCTGGATCAGCAGCAGCACCGACAGCCAACCGGGAGCCATCGCCAGGATGAAGGCGCCCAGTGCGGTGACCCAGCGACGGCCGGAGGCCAGCACCAGGAGTAATCCGGCCAGGCTCGGGATCCCGACAACTAGCGCCACCACAAGATCGGGGCGAATGTTGTCATCGACCATCAACTTGGCCACCACGGCAGCCCCCTGGCCGGCGACGCAGCCCAGCAGCAGCGCACTTGTGAGCAGCCATGCCCGAGGCAGGGGAATCACGAAGAAAACGATACGGGGCGGCTACCGGTCTAGGGCGCAGCGACGTCGGCGTGCCGGGGAGGTATTTCGCTGACCCGCGGGCGGGCCCCGCTCTCGTAGTCCGCACCGGTCAGCGGCGGATCGCCAAGTAGTAACTCCACCTCGGCGGCAGTGAACGCTCGACCGCGACTCAGGAAGCGCACCCCCTCGGGCGTCTCGAGGCTGAACCCACCACCACGGCCGGGAACCACGTCAATCACCAGTTGGGTGTGCTTCCAGGTCTCGAATTGCGGCCCGGATATCCACACCGGGGCTTCTTCCACAACGCCGAGCAACACATCACGATCACCGACGATGAACTCGCCATCGGGATAGCACATCGGCGAAGATCCGTCGCAGCAGCCGCCGGACTGATGAAACATGACCGGCCCGTGCTGCACCTGGAGTCGGCGCAGCAGGTCGGCGGCTGCGGCGGTGATCAATAACCGCGGGGGCGCAGTGGGCATGGGCAACCGACGACTCCTGGCCGTGCGAACGTGGAACGGGATCCACAGTACCGTGTCGGTTATGGTCGTCGACCCGCATCTTTGGCTGGAGGATATCGACGGCGACGACGTGCTCTCCTGGGTTCGCACGCGAAACGAAACCACCGTCGCGCAATTGGGCGACGCACGCTTCGAGCTGATGCGCGCGGAGGCATTGGAGGTGCTCGACACCGACGCACGCATCCCCTACGTCCGGCGCCGAGGCGAGTTCCTCTACAACTTCTGGCGCGACGCAGCCAACCCCCGAGGGCTATGGCGCCGGACGACCCTGGACAGCTACCGCAGCGCGACCGGCGGGTGGGACGTCATCATCGACCTCGACGAGTTGGCGCGCAGCGACGAGGAGAACTGGGTGTGGGCCGGGGCAGACGTCATCGAACCCGACCACACCCGCGCACTGATTTCCCTCTCACCCGGAGGCTCCGATGCGACGGTGGTTCGCGAATTCGATATGGGGACAAGAGATTTTGTGGTCGACGGGTTCGAACTCCCGGAGGCGAAGTCCCGGATGTCATGGGAGGACCACGACACCGTGCTGGTGGGCACCGATTTCGGACCGGGGTCGCTAACCAACTCCGGCTATCCACGGGTGCTCAAGCGTTGGCGACGCGGGCAGGCACTGGCCGAGGCTACGACGCTTTTCACCGGATCGCCGACTGACGTGCTCGTCTCCGCCGGGGTGGACCGAACCCCCGGCTATGAGCGAACCCTGGTCTTCCGGGCCATCGACTTCTTCAACGACGAGGTTTACCAACTGCGCGCCGGTGAGTTGATTCGGATCGACGCGCCGACCGACGCCAGCCTGTCGGTGCACCGGGAGTGGCTGCTGATCGAGTTGCGCTCCGACTACTACTCAAGTTCCGGCACCTATCCGGCCGGCTCCCTACTCGCGGCTGACTATGAGCGCTTCCTGGACGGCACCGCCGACGTGAGTGTGGTGTTCTCCCCGGACGAGCACACCTGTCTGCATCAGTACGCATGGACACGCGACCGGTTGGTGATGGTCACCCTGGCCGACGTGGCCAGCAAAACCGAGATCGTCACACCCGGGACGTGGCATCGCGAAGCGGTACGGGGAGTCGGCGACGCCGAGGCCTTCGCCAGCACGGTGATCGTCGCCGCCGACCCCACCGGCGACGAGATCTTTCTGGACTCCAGTGGATTCCTGACCCCCTCCCGCCTGCTGCACGGCAGTGCGGGCGACGAATTGACCGAGATCAAGCGGGCACCCGCGTTCTTCGACTCGGCCGAGATGACCGTATCCCAGCACTTCGCGACATCCGCCGATGGCACTTCAGTGCCCTATTTCGTTGTGGGGCAGGCTGATTCGCAACGCCAGGGTTCCCAACCCCAGGGGCCGACTCTGCTGGGGGGATACGGAGGTTTCGAGGTATCCCGCACGCCGGGCTACGACGGGCTGCTGGGCCGACTGTGGCTCGCCCGCGGTGGCACCTATGTGCTGGCGAATATCCGCGGCGGCGGGGAGTACGGCCCGGGTTGGCATAACCAGGCAATGCGGGAGGATCGACACCGAGTCGATGAGGATTTCGCCGCCGTCGCCGCCGACCTGGTGGCCCGGGGAATCACCGATGTCGCGCACCTCGGCGCGCAGGGCGGCAGCAACGGCGGCCTACTGATGGGGATCATGGCGACCAAGTACCCGGAGTTGTTCGGGGCTCTGGTCTGCCAGGTTCCGCTCCTGGACATGAAGCGTTTCCACCTGTTGCTCGCCGGCGCCTCCTGGGTCGCGGAGTACGGCGATCCGGACAATCCGGCGGACTGGGAATTCATCGGCGAATACTCGCCGTACCACAACATCGTCGCCGAACGGCCGTACCCACCGATGCTGATCACCACGTCGACACGGGACGACCGCGT
>SYAA01000323.1 GCA_005789055.1 Actinomycetota bacterium | reverse complement strand
TCGGTTGGCTGGGGGTAGGACCGAGTTCGGTGACGAGTTTATCGAGCTGGTTTCGGATGTCGTCCCACTCCACCGGCGACTGGGTGCGCTCCAGGGGAATCACCGCGTTGTCTGCCAGCGCCGGGCCGCCGGTGTAGGGCGGGGCCAGTTGCATCACCCGGGACGCCCCCACGGTGGGGTTGAGCACTGATGCAGTCGCGTCCGCGGGAACCTTGTACTGGCGGTCGAAGTTGAGCGTGACCCTCATCTTGTCGCCGGCCGGTTCGACGCTCACCACGTTGCCGACCTTGACGCCCATGATCTGCACTCGGTCTCCGGGGTACACCGCGAGGGCGTCGGCGAAGTACGCGACAACCGTGGTGGTGGCCGCCTTCTTGTACAGATTCCAGCCGACGAACGCTGCGATCAGTCCGAGGATCACCGCGAGCGTTCCCACGATCACCGACCCGCGGGAAATCTTCGACAGACCTTTGTCACGAATGTTCGCAATGGACATGGTTTATTGCCCTCCCATGTCGAGTGGCGCGAACGGGGGGGCGTCGACGGGGCCGGGCACCGGCACCGTGCGGGCTCCCGACGGACCGGGTGCCAGCGCCGGACCCGGCAGGCCGGGAGCGATCGGCCCCATGGTGCCGGGGATTGCGGCTGCCGGCACACCGTGATTGGGCGTGGCCGAATCCGGGACCGGAGCCGACACCGCGATGTTCGGCGGCGGGAATCCTCCGGGCACCGGCCCATACGGGCCATCGGTCACCGACGCGCACGGCATCGGGTTGCCTGGTGTCATGCTGCCGCCGGTCGGGGTGTAGGAACACGGCGAGCCGGGGCCGACGGCGGGGCCCGGGAATTCCGGCGTGCCCTCCATAATCGGCTGCGGTGCCGGCGGGGCTCCGTTGGCCTGCATGGGTGCGGTGGGATCGGGGAACCGGAACGCCGGCAGGCCCGCGTTGCGCCAGAACTCCTCCGGATCGATCCCGCGCTTCTTGAATGCCGCGTCGACGAACGGTTGCATCAGCTGGCCGGGAATCAGGTTCACGATGAGGCTCTTGAAGTAGGGACCCGAGCCGATGCCCTCGGCCAGCGCGCCCATGAACTTCGAGGCCGTGGTGATCGAGTAGGCGAAGTCTTCCTTGTGCTTGGCCAGCACGTCGCTGACGATCTCCAGCTGGGACAGCACGTTGTTCAGGTTCGGGTTGTCGTCGATAAACCCGGCGAATTGCCTCGATACCGCAGTGACGTTCGTCAGCAGGGCGTCGATAGCCTGGCCGCGGGCGTTCACCGTGGCGAGCAGCACCTGGGCGTTGACCAGCAGACGGTTGATCTGCTCGGACCGGTTGCCCAGCACCCCGGCGACCTTATTGGCCTGGGCGAGGAGCAGTTTGAACTCATCATCGCGCTTACCGATGGTGTCGGAGAACCGAGCGATTCCGTCCAGCGCCTTGCTCAACTCGGGGGAACTCTGGTCGAGGGTCTCGCTCAACACGTTCAGCGATTTGCGGACCGCATCGAGGTCCCACCCGGCGGTGGTGGTGGTCAAGTCGGAAAACGCATCATAGAGCTGGTAGGGCGTCGTGCTCTGCTCGATCGGCAGCACGGCGTTGACCGCAAGCGGTTTGTTGCCGCGCGGCTCGATCTCCATGACGCGCTTGCCCAGGATGGTGTCGGTGCGGATCGATACCCGACTGTCGGACCCGATGCGCTGGTCGCCGAGGGTGAACCCGACCTTGACCCGGTCACCGTCGATCTTCAGCGACTTGAGCTTGCCGACGTCGACGCCGTTGATCCGGACCTTGTCGCCAGGACCCGATCCCGCCGAATCAGCGAAGTGCGCGTAGTAGATGGGCTTGGCGAACAGCATCGGAGTGCTGACGAAACTCTGGCCGACGCCGATGACCATGATCAGCACGAGCAGGCCGATCAGGCCGTTGCGAATCCGGTCGGAGCCTTCGAGGGTTCTCATTTCGGCGTGCACCTGCCAGACGGCTGCTTGGTGATGTTGACCGTACGGACCGGCCCGCCCGGCTGGAGTCCGTTGAGCTTCAGGCTGATGTCGCACAGGTAGAAGTTGAAGAAGTCGCCGTAGATGCCGCCGGCTCGGCCGATCAGGGTGATCGCCGCGGGGTACTCGGAGAGCAACTTATCCAGCTTCGCCGGATCGTCGGCAAAGGGCTGCTGGATGGTCTCCAGTTGGCCGATGGTCTGTTGCAGCAGTGGACGGTCATCGCGCAGCAGCCCGGCCAGGGTGCCTGAGGCGTCACTGATGTCGGCGATCGCTCCGGCCAGTGGATCGGCGCGGTTCTTCAGACCGGTGATCAGGGTCTCGAAGTTCACGACGGTGGAGTCGAATTCCTTCTGGTGCTTGACGACCGTACCGAGCACGGTGTTGAGATTGGTGATCACCTCACCGATCGCCTGGTCGCGATCGGCCAGGGTGGAGGTCAATTGCGCTGTCTGGCTGAGGATGTCGCTGATCGTGCCACCCTGGCCCTGGAACACCGTCACCAGTGAGGTGGCGATGTTGTTGACCTTCTCCGGGTCAAGTGATTTGAAGAGTGGCTTGAATCCGCCGATCAGCGCATCGAGGTCGAGTGCCGGTTGGGTGCGCGCCACCGGGATGAAACCGCCGGGCGGCAACACTCGATCGGCGCCCTCACCGGTGCCCCGATCGAGATTGAGGTAGCGGTCGCCGATCAGGTTCGCGTAGCGGATCTGCGCGTTGGTCGATTGGTACAGCGGCAGCGACTTGTCGACGGCGAAAGTGACCAGTGCGCGCTGGCCGTTGTCGGTCAACTGCACCTTCGACACTTTGCCGACCTCCACGCCACCGGCCCGCACGAACTGGCCGCCCCGCAGACCGCTGCCGTTGCTGAACTCAGCGGAGTAGGTGTTGTACCGCTCGAACCGCAACTGCCCGAAAATGACGATCAGCAGCACTGTGCAGAGCAGCAGCACGAGGGAGACGATGCCGAGTTTGACGGCCGTGGCGGAATATCTCATGGGTTGATCGTGTGCTCCCCGATTTGGCGTCCCCACACGTATTCCATCAGGAACGGCTGACCGAGTTCGAAGTGGTTGTAGGGCGCGATCGATGCACCGGTGTCAGCCACCAGGGTGGGTGCCGGCCAGAAATCGCGGGTGATCGGTTGCCAGCAACCCGGGGCCCCGCCCGGACCGCCGCGGGCGTTGACGCGCGGCAGGTTCTCCGGGAACACGTATGCATTCGGCGCGCCGAGCACCTCGGCGTTGGTGTCCAGCGAGTAGCCGTTGCCGCCGAAGGAGGACAGGGCCAGCGGGAGAAGTTGGGCGTAGTTGCGCACCATGCAGAACAGCGAGGGGCTGTAGGTGTCGAGCGTTTTCGACGTCGGGACGAGGTCCGACAGCGCCCGCACGAGGTACGGCATCCCACGTTCGAACACGTCGGCGCCGGTGTTGCCGAAGCCGACCGCCGCCAGCAGCGCGGCATCGAGATCGCCACGCTGGGCGTTGATCGTGCGCGCCGACGTCAGCACGTTGTCCAGGGAGTCCCAAAAGTCCGGGCCGTACGCGGTGTAGATGTCGGCCGTATCGGCGAGTCTCTGCACGCCGTACTGCAGTCGAGGCAGGCGCGGGTTGAGTTCTTCCAGCGCCGCGTTCGCACTCACCAACGACTTGCCGAACTTGGTGCCCAGGCCGGTCAATGACTCCGCGGTCGCCGACAGTGTCAAGTTCAGCTTGACCGGATCGATCTTCTCCGCGATCCCGGTGACCGTCTCGAACAGCGAGTTGAACTCCACGGTCACGCTTCGCGCGTCGATCACATCGGACGAGGTGATTCGCGTCGGGCTCGGTTGCGCCGGGCTGGTCAGCGAAACGTATTTATTGCCGAAGATCGTGGTGGCCTGGATGTCGGCCTGCACGTTCGACGGGATCAGCGGAAGGTAGCGCGGGTTGACCTCAAGGATCAGTTTTGCGGCTTCCTTGCCGTCAGCGGCCTGAGCCGAGATGGACTTGACCCGGCCGATCTCGACACCGTTGTAGGTCACCTTCGAGTTCGGGTCCATCACCAGTCCGGAACGGGTCGAGATCAGCGTCAAATCCGTTGTGGGCGTGAGCTTCCCGCGGAACTGGAGAAACACGAATGTGGTGATCAGCGCCAGAATCACCAGCAGGATGAGCCCGGCCAGTTTCAGCGGCGGGCGACGTTGGGAGTTCAACGGGGCGGTCATGGGCGCTAAACCGAGAGGTTGAAGTTGGGGTTGGTGCCGTACAGCGCCAACGAAGCGAACAGGACCACGAACTGAACCACCACGAGCGAGGTCCGCATGGAGCGGCCCACCGCCTCGCCCACGCCCACCGGGCCACCGGAGGCGGTGTAGCCGAAGTAGCAGTGGTTGATCATCACGATGACCGAGATGATGATCACCTGGATGAAGGACCAGAACACGTCATCGGGTCTCAAGAACGTGTGGAAGTAGTGCGAGTAGGTGCCACCGGACTGCCCATAGAGCACGGTGGTGGTGAGTTGGGCGGCTAGGAAGGCCATGATGAGCGCCATCGCATACAGCGGGATGATCACCACGGCACCGGCCAGGATTCGTGTCGACACCAGGTAGGAGATGCTCTTGATGCCCATCACCTCGAGGGCGTCGATCTCCTCAGAGATGCGCATGGCGCCGATTTCGGCGGTGGCACCGGCACCGACGGTGGCGGCCAATGCCTCACCGGTCACCACCGGCGCGGTCAACCGAACGTTGACCATGGCGGCGAGGAAGCCGGTGAAGGCCTCCACCCCGATGTTGCCCAACGAGGCGAAACCCTGGATGGCGATCAGCGACCCGGCCGACAACGTCACGAACCCGACGATGGCCACGGTGCCGCCGACGACAGCCATTGCGCCGGCGCCCATGCCGATCTCGGCGATCAGGCGGACGATCTCTTTGCGGTAGTACCGCAGCGCATGGCCGATCTGCCCGATGGCCTGAATAGCGAACCAGGCGATTCGCCCGCAGCTGTCCAGGAACCGGCCCGGGAGGCTGGCCCACTTCCCGGCATCGCGCGCCGCTCGTGGGAAGCGGGTACGTACAACCGTCGCGTTCGCCGTCGCCGTTGCCATTTACCGCCCCGTTCCGAACCGGACACCGATGGTCGTGAAGATGACGTTCACCGCGAACAGTGCCACCACACACAACACCAGGGTCTCGTTCACGGCGATGCCCACGCCCTTGGCTCCGCCGCCCACCGTGAGGCCGCGGTAACACCCGACCAGTCCGGCGATCAGACCGAAGGCCAAGGCTTTCACGACTGAGATGATCACCTCGGGCAGCCCGGTGATCAGGGTGAGGGTCTGCAGATAGGCACCGGCGGAAAGGTTTTGCAGTCCGACGCCGAAGATGAAGCTTCCGACCAGGCCGATCATGATGACCGCGCCGTTGAGCAGAACGGCCACGAACATCGCCGCGGCCACCCGGGGCACCACCAGGCGGTGGATGGGGTCGATGCCGAGCACCTCCAGGGCGTCGATCTCCTCGCGGATGGTGCGCGCCCCGAGGTCAGCACAGATCGCGGTGGAACCCGCTCCGGCCACGACGAGGACGGTCACCAGCGGACCCAGCTGAGTCACCGAGGCCAGCGCGGCCCCTGCCCCGGAGACGTCGGCGGCGCCGAACTCCTGCAGCAGGAGGTTGAAGATGAAGATGATCAGCACCGTCAGCGGGATCGACATCGCGAAGGTCGGCAGCAATGCCACCGACATCAAAAACCAGCTGTACTGGATGAATTCCTTGCCCTGAAACGGCCTACCCAAAGCCCGGAAGGTGAGGATGCACATCTTGAAGAAGCCGCCCATAGCCTGCAAAGGGCCGCGCATGCGCTTGCGGAGATATCCGCTGGCGCCGGTCGCCGTTGTCAAACGGAACCTCCCCTTGCCTCAAGTAGCGAGCGATCCGAAAATCACTGTGGCGCGGGTCTCCCTACCACCGGGTAGTAACCGCGACCACAGGAACATACCCGATTCGTCGGAGGCGGTGAGCCGCATCAGTACTAATCGGCCGTGGGGGTTTTGGCTGTGCCCGCGAAAAGCTCCCTCAACTGGTTTTTCAGCACCTTGCCGGCCGGGTTGCGGGGCAGTGAATCGACGATCTCCAATGCCTTCGGGTGCTTGTAGCGCGCCAGTCGCTCGCCGAGGAGTTCGCTGAGGTCCTCCAACCGCAACTCGGCGACACCGATGGCCGCGACAGCGACCGGAACTTCGCCCCAGGTGGGGTCGGCGCGACCGATGACGGCCACCTCGACGATGCCAGGGTGGGCCGCGAGGACGTTCTCCACCTCGGCGCAGTAGATGTTCTCCCCGCCGGAGATG
>SYAA01000322.1 GCA_005789055.1 Actinomycetota bacterium | reverse complement strand
CGCGAGATTTCCGTTGGTGCCGTCGAGGCGAACGCCGCGGATCGGCGGGGTGACATCACCGTTGGGCGCGACGCCGGCGCCCCGGTACGTGCCGTGCTGGCTCTCGACCTTGCCGATCCCGGCCAGCGTCGTCCAGGCCAGGTGGCAACCGGGGTTTTCGATCTCTACCACCCGCGCCGCATAGGCGTACGCCTCAAGTGTGGTCACCGGGATGTCCAGCGCCGCGGCGCGCTGCTCGGCCCATCCGCGAAGCTGGTCAGCAGGCCGACCCGGCGCCACGACGGCAATCGCGGGTATCGGATCTCCCGGTGGTGGGGGCACCCCGCCGGGAATGGGTGCGCCGCCCGGTAACGAGCAGCCGGAAACCAGGAGCACCGGTGCCGACACGGCGGCGACGGCGGCCAACCAGCGTGGAAACGGCACCACCCTCCCCTCCATTCTGGCGATCGGACCTCCAGGCAGCGCAAACAGACAATTAATCGTCCCACGACGGGGCCCGGCAGGGCTGGTAGGCGCATCGGGACGTCGGTGGTCGGCGTCGCACTCACGGGTTGCACCACACCCGACGCCAGTGTTCGGCGGTGGCGTCGGTTTCGCCGACCGTGCGGGTGGCTGCCATCGCTCGCTCGGCCGCGCGAACGGCATCCATGAACTCCAGCGCCGCAGAGCGTAGATCGTTCTCGGCGTCGTGGTCTGGGTCGATCGTCACCGCCCTCAATCCCTCCGGAATCAGATCGGGCGGCAGGCCGCTCGCCCTCGCCCGGGCAATGACCTTCTGTGCCAACGCCAGCGCAGGCTGGCCCGTCGGGATTCCATCGACGCACGACCGCGGCGTCTGGGTCGCCCTTTCCAGGGCCTTGCGGTGTTCCCACTGGGCCAGCTGATCCTCAAGGCTGATCGGCTCCCCGGCCAATACTGCGGGCACTCGGTTGGTGAGTTTGCGAACCAGCGCATCGGAGACGTCGTCGATGGTGAACCCGCAATCCGCAGATTCCTGGGCGATCCGGGCGTGAAAAAGCACCTGTAGCAAAACGTCGCCGAGTTCGTCGCGTATCTCAATGGGGTTGCCGGCGTCCACGGCGTCGAACAACTCGTAGGTTTCCTCCAGCAGGTAGCGCCGCAGCGAATCGTGAGTTTGCGCGCTTTCCCACGGCCCCGCGGTGCGCAGCCGGTCCATGATGTCCACCGCGTCGACGAGTCGCTCGCCCGGCATGACCGGCGGGGCGGCGATCACCTGCTCCCCCGCCGCAATCCGCGCCGCGACCCTCGGGTGTTCCGGGTCGGATGACAACAGCACCGGTGCCTGCCCACCCTTCAGAACCGAACGGGCGGAGGGCAGCGATTCGTAGGCTGCGGCTGGTAGTTCCTCGGTGTACTGCACGTCGCCACCGAGCAGTCCGACCGCCTCGATCGGCACCAGGGTGGGGCGGCGGGCAGCGACCAGGATGACGGTCATCGGGGCGGGCCTGACCTCGCCGGGATGAACGTCGTGATGTCGACTTCGCCTGCTGCTCGCCCATCGAGGGCGAGTAGCAGGTCGGCCACCCACGCCACCAGTTCCAGGTCCCGGACTCGCGGTGCGCCCATCCCGGTGCCGGCCCGCGGAACAGGCACCTGAACCGTTGAGGTCGTCGCCCGATAGGTGGCCGCCGGATAGAGCCGTTTGAGCCGCACCTGGGCGGAGTCCGGCAGGGTCAGTGGAGTGATGCGCACCGTCGTTTCTGTGGCGGCGACCTCGGCGACCGCGTACTGCCGGCACAGCAGGCGGAGCCGGGCCACGGCCACCAGTCGCTGCGCCGGAGTGGGCAGTGGGCCGTAGCGGTCGGTCAGTTCTTCCACGACTGCCGCGATGGCCGCTTCGTCGGCGCCGGCCAACCTTCGGTAGGCCTCCAAGCGCAGGCGGTCGCTGCTGATGTAGTCCGGCGGCAGATGCGCATCGACGGGCAGATCGATGCGGACATCTCTGGTTTCCTGTGGGGTAGGAACCGCCTCGCCGTCCGCGGCCGCCGTCAGCGCCGCTCGATAGGCCTGGACGGCTTCGCCCACCAGTCGCATGTAAAGGTCAAATCCGACACCGGCGACGTGCCCGGACTGCTCCGCGCCCAGGACATTGCCGGCCCCGCGGATCTCCAGATCTTTCAAGGCAACCGCCATGCCCGCACCGAGCTCGTTGTTTTGGGCGATCGTGGCCAACCGGTCATAGGCGGTCTCGGTGAGCGGTGTCTGGCGTGGGTACAGGAAGTAGGCGTAGCCGCGTTCCCGGCTGCGGCCTACCCGGCCGCGAAGTTGGTGCAACTGCGACAGGCCGAGTGCCTCGGCGCGCTCCACGATCAAGGTGTTGGCATTCGAGATATCCAGGCCCGTCTCGATGATCGTCGTGCAGACCAGGATGTCGTAATCGCGGTTCCAGAACCCCTGCACCGTCTTTTCGAGCTGTTCCTCCGGCATCTGCCCATGGGCGACAACCACCCTCGCCTCGGGTACCAGAGCCCGAACCCGCGCGGCTGCGGCGTCGATGGAGCTGACCCGATTGTGGACGTAGAACGCCTGTCCGTCGCGAAGCAGTTCGCGGCGCAGTGCCGCGGCGACCTGTTTGTCATCATCGGGTCCGACGTAGGTCAACACCGGGTACCGCTCCTCGGGCGGGGTGAGGATGGTCGACATCTCCCGGATACCGGCCAGGCTCATCTCCAAGGTCCGCGGGATCGGGGTGGCGCTCATGGTCAGCACGTCGACGCTGGCGCGCAAACTTTTGATGTG
>SYAA01000321.1 GCA_005789055.1 Actinomycetota bacterium | reverse complement strand
CACTGGGCGAGTACGTGTCGGTGAGCACCCAGCGCGACACCGAGCGGGCACTGCTGGAGAAGGAGCGCCGGGAACTCATCGAAGAGCCGGAGGCCGAACTCGAGGAACTCGCCGGGATCTACCGGGGCAAGGGGCTTTCGCCGGAGACCGCGCGCATGGTGGCCGAGGAACTGACCGCACACGATGCGTTCGCGGCGCACATCGACGTCGAACTGGGTATCGACCCCGACGAACTCACCAATCCGTGGCATGCCGCAATCTCGTCGGCGATCGCGTTCACTGTCGGGGCGCTGCTACCGCTGCTGGCCATCCTGCTGCCGCCGCCGTCGGCACGCATCCCGGTCACCTTCGTGGCCGTTCTGATCGCCTTGGGCATCACCGGCTGGGTCAGTGCCCGCCTTGGTGGCGCCGACCCGGTTCGTGCAACCCAACGGGTGGTGATCGGTGGAGCGATCGCGATGGCGGTCACCTACGCCATCGGCCGCCTCGTCGGCGGGGTCATCTAGCTACCCAGTCGGGTAGTGGGCCAGTCGGTGTAGTGGGCTAGTCGGTGTAGTGGGCAACGCCGTCGTCGAGCACGACCCGGGCGTTTGATCCGTCGGGTCCGCTGGCCTCGGTGCGGTACACAGCACGACCGGACCCGGTGCGCCAGATCGATGTCGTCAGCGTCTCACCGGGAAAGACCGGGGCGGAGAACCGCGCCGCCATCGCGGTGAGCCTGGCTGCCTGTCCGCCGGCCAATTCAGCCAGCAGGGCCCGGCCAGCGAAACCGTAGGTGCATAACCCGTGCAGGATCGGGGTCGGGAAGCCGGCCATCTCCCGGGCGAACCAGGGGTCGCTGTGCAGCGGGTAGCGGTCACCGGAGAGCCGATAGATCAGGGCCTGGTCGGCCCGGGTCGGCAGGGCGATGCGCGCATCGGGTTCGCGATCGGGGAACTCCGGTGCCGCCGCGCGCTGGCCTGGCTGCCCGCCGAAACCGCCGTCGCCGCGGATCACCAACGTTGTCAACGTCTCGGCGACAGGGGCACCGGTGGCCGGATCGCTGCCGCGGGCACGCAGGACAAGGATCGCGTTCTTGCCTTCGCCCTTGTCCTGGATATCAGCGACCTCGGCCACCACCGACAACGCCCCAGAGGCGGGAAGCGGCGACGACAGCCGGATCTCCTGTGACCCGTGCAGCAGCATGCCCCAGTTGAACGAGCCCACCAGCGGCGCGGCCGCGAAGCCCATGCAGCAGATCACCGCGAAGGTCGGCAGCACTTGCTGAGGGACCTCGTGGCTGTTCTCGGTGGTGAATGCCAGGTCATCGGTCCCGGCGCCGACACCCAGCGCATAGAGCATCGCGTCGCGATCAGTCCACTCGTAGACCTTGGGTTCGGTCACCGCACCGATTGCCGAGGGGTCGATTGCCATTGCCGGACTCCTGTTCGTCTAGGAGGTTCCATGGTCGCACTGGATCGAATTCCGCCCCGCCGGGGCCGCGAACAGTGCACGCTGTAGGTATGCACGTTTCCCGAAAAATCTCCGCGGCGGTGGCGGCACCGCTGGTGATGGTCATGCTCGCCGCCTGCGGCACCAGTTCACCACCGGAGGCGCGCGACATCACGCTGACGTTCATCCGGCACGCCGAGTCGGAGGCCAACGCGGCCGAGATCGCCTCCACCACCGTCCCCGGACCCCCGCTGACGCCGGTCGGCCAGGAGCAGGCCGCCGCGCTGGCGGACCGGCTCTCCGGTGAGGGCTTCGACGGTATCTATGCCTCACAAATGGTTCGCACCCAGCAGAGCGCGGCACCGCTGTCGAAAGCACTGGGCGAACAGGTGACCGTGCTACCGGGCCTCAACGAGATTCCGGCTGGTTGGTTCGAGGGCATCCCGGTGGCCGATACCTCCGGCACCTTCCTGCTCGGACCCCAGGCCTGGCTCAGAGGGGACCGTAGGTTCGGCATCCCGGGTTCGGAAGACGGCGACGAGTTCAACGGCGCTTTCACCAACGCCGTTCAGAAGATCTATGAAAGCGGCGACGACAAACCGATCGCGTTTTCCAGCGGCCTCGCGGTCATGATGTGGACGTTGATGAACGCGCGTAACGGAAAACAAAACCTGCTGACCGATCATCCGCTACCCAATACCGGCCGGGTGGTGCTCACCGGAAACCCGACGATGGGGTGGACTCTGATCAGCTGGGACGGGATCACCAACTTCTCCCTTGACGACTGACGCGCACTTCGCGATGCCGCTGCGAGTGCGGTATGTCGAGTGCGACATGCAGGGGCGGGCGTTCAACGGCCACTACCTCACCTGGATCGATATGGCCCACACCGAGACGCTCATCTCGGTGGCCGGCAGCTTCGGTGTGTTTGCCGAGCACGGTATCGACTTCGTGGTGGCCGCGGCCGAACTGCAGTTCCGCCGGCCCGCGCGGTTCAACGACGAACTAGTGGTGAACGTCGTGATCGAACCGCCCGGGCGGACTTCACTACGCAGCCGCTACGCCTTCGAGCGCGGGACCGAGCTGATCGCCGAGGCGACCATGACCCACGTGTGCGTCGATGCCGTGACCTTCGAGAAGCAGCCGTGGCCGGACTGGTTCCGGGATCAGCTGGCGGCTCACTCGTAGGCGCCCTGCACATACCACCGCTGCTGCCGATAGCACAGCAGCAGCGCGGTATCGGCCACCAGTACCTGCGCGCACGCGGTCCGCTCCGCGTCCATCGGCCAGGGCCCGGCCCACCAACTCAGCTCTCCCTGATAGCGCGCCGCACCGTCCAGTCGAGCCGGCGCAGCGGTGAACATCCCGCGATCGGTCACCTCGACCGGAGTGCCGGCGGCATCGAGAAGTTCCACCGGTGCATCGAGGAGCACTGCCGGAGCGGGCTGCGGCAGCCGGCCCGGCCAGGGCCGGTCGGGCGGTGCCCGGGGAACCGGCTCGTCGCCGAACGGCGTCAGCGTGATTCGTTCGGTGGGCATCCGACCGCCGCTGAGCACCGGTACCTGCACGGCCTCCGGACCCAGCAGACCCTGCACCCGGACCAGCGCGCGGCGCGCCCGCATCCGGTCATCGGTTCCGACACCACCCCATAGCGGCAACTGAAGCGCTTCGGCGGAAACGACCTCAACGGGCTGTAGTCGCAGCATCGTCACCGGGCCGGTGGGCCCTCGAGTGCTGCCACATGACCGGGAGGTCAGCCAACCATCGAGTTGCCAGCGCACCCGGTCGGCGGTGGCGTCTTCGGTCAGCGGTTCGGCGCACCGCCATACCCGACTGTGCTCGCCGCCGCCGACGGTGATGGCATGAATGGCCAGCCGGGTGCATCCGACGCCGGCCGTCTGAAGGGTGCGGTGTAAGGCTCCGGCCAGTGCCCGCCCGGCGAACGCGGCGGCATCAACCCGATCGATCGGCGGGTCGCACTGCAGCACCGCATCCAGATCCGGCGGTAATTCGCGCCCATCCGGTTCGCGGGCGGGCTCACCCCGGGCGAAACGGTGGGCCACTACCGCATCGGGACCGAAACGCGAGGCCACATCGCGGCGTGGCAGTGCGGCGAAATCGCCGAGGGTTCGGATTCCCAAGCGCCACAACAGATCCGCCAGCTCTTCTCGGCCAGAACCAGAGAGTGCCGGTTCCGCGTGGAGTTGCCTGATCGACAGTCCCGACAGGAATGCCGCGTCCTGACCGGGCGCCACGACCTCCCCGGCCCTGGCCGCGAAGACGGCCGTCGGTAACTGATCGGCGATCCCCACCTGAGACTCTGCTCCGGCGGCGGCGACGGCGTCGATGAGCCGTTCGGCCGCCGCAGATTCCGAGCCGAAGTAGCGGGCGGCGCCGCGAACCGGCAGCACCACCAGTCCCGGCCGGAGTATCTCGGCACGGGGCACCACGTCGTCCACCGCCGCCGTGACGCTCTCGAAGAACCTCGCGTCCCGGGCCTCGTCAGCGACGGCGACGTGCACCTGCGGACAGCGCGACTGGGCCTCGCGCCGGCGCAGACCGCGCCGCACGCCGGCCGACCGCGCCGCCGCCGAACAGGCGATAACGCGATTGGCGCAGGTGACGACGACCGCCGCGGTGGACGGCAGTCCCGCCGCTGCAGCGGCGGCCACGGCCGGCCAGTCCATGCACCAAATCGCCAGCACCCGAGTGCTCAATGCCGTCCCCTGGTCCGGATCGACACCCGCACCGCACTGATCCGGCCGCAACCGGCCACCGGGGCTCCAGCGGAATCTGCGGAAGCCTTTGGGCCCGAGGTGATCTCGTAGCCAGACACCCGGGCATCCATCCGCACCGATGCACCCTGCCAGTCCCCCTGTGTCACCAGCAGGGTGCATCCCCGCTGCCGCGCCCGGGCCACCAGCGCCCGCGCGCGTCCGGCGGGCACGCGCCGGCCGGCCAGGCCGAATACCACCAGATCCATTCCGTCCATCAGCACCGCGGCCACCTCGACCGGATCGGTGCCCGGTTGTGGGATCACCGCCAGCCGACTGAGATCTGCGCCCATCTCCGCCGCGGCCAGCAATCCGAAGTCCGGCAGTCCCACAACGGCCACATGCCCGCCGGCGGCACTCACCGCAGCGGCCAGGCTTACCGGTAGCGATCGGGCGCCCGAGAGCACCGCGACGACGCCCTTCGGCAGGCCGGCCACAAGCGACTCGGGCACCTCGACCGCAGGTGATCGAACGCCTACCCGCCCGGACACCGCCGCCATCTGGCGTCGCAGCTGTTCTAGCTGTTCAGAGCGGTCAGGCCCGCCCTTCTCCAGGGCAATCGCCGCCGTCATCGCCCACCTCCAGCTGCGATCGCCGTGCACTTTTTTCGAATGTATGTTCGATAATGAGAGTAAACACCCGGTCGGCGACAGGCGTCAAGGGATCACTCCCACTCGATGGTGCCGGGCGGCT
>SYAA01000320.1 GCA_005789055.1 Actinomycetota bacterium | reverse complement strand
CTTTGTCGCGGCGGGCCTGCTCGACGAGATCTGCCTGACCACAGCGCCCCTGCTCGTCGGCGGAAGCGCAGTGCGGATCACCGCCGGCGAGACCGATTCCCTGACCACGATGCGCCGCGCACACGTCATCACCGACACCGACGGCTATCTGTACTCGCGTTACATCCGTGCCCAGTGAACGCGTTCACCGGGTCGCTACTGTGGTGCCCATGCGTCGGGGCGGTCGGAACACAGGTCCGTTGACAGCGGTGGGCGCGGTCGCCGCCGCAACCGTCGTCTCCGCACTGCTTGCCGGCTGCGCGCCCTGGTTGGCGGCTAACCCTCAATTCGCCAGCGACGCGGCCCGAAATCCCGGCGACGGGCCCGTCACCAGCACAGTGGCCGCCGGTCCGCCCGCGATTGTGGCTCCCCGCAACGATCTGACCTGGCGGGACTGCACCGCCAAAGGATTCGGCGACGCCGGCATCCCGGCGATACCGGGTGTGGTGATGGAATGCGCCGACTATGACGCCGACCTGGACCCGGTCAGCGGCGCGACGGGCACCCTCAGCATCGGTGTGATGCGGGCCAGATCCGTGCAGACCCCGCCCGATGCCGGCCCACTGGTGTTCACCACCGGTTCGGATCTTCCGTCATCGCTGCAGTTGCCGGTGTGGCTGTCGCGGTCGGGCGGCGACGTGCTCCGGGCAAGGCCGATCGTCGCGGTGGACCGGCGCGGAATGGGCCTGTCGAGTCCCATCGACTGTCGCGACGAGTTCGACCGATTGCAGATGCGTGAACAGACGCAGTTCACCGCCGGCGATGATCCAGTGGCCAGCCTGGGTGCGATCACGACGACGGCCACCACCGGATGCACCGACGTGATCGCCCCCGGTGACTCGGCCTATGACAACGCTCGCGCGGCCGAGGATCTGGAAAGGTTGCGCAGTATCTGGGATGTGCCCGCGATGGCCTTGCTGGGCATCGGCAACGGTGCGCAGGTCGCGTTGGCCTACGCCGGTTCCCATCCCGAAAAAGTGGCCCGGCTGGTGCTGGACTCCCCCATCCCGGCCGGGGTGAGTGCCGAGTCCGCCGCCGAGGAACAGGTCCGGGCCCAGCAGGGAGCGTTGGAGGCGTTCGCCGCCCAGTGCGTCGCGGTCAACTGCGCACTCGGCCCCGATCCGCTCGGCGCGGTCGATGCGCTCCTCGGCGCCGCCCGCGGCGGCCGTGGCCCGGGTGGGCTGCCGGTGTCGGTGGTGGCCAACGCGATCATCACCGCGCTGGGCTACCCGAGCGGCGACCGGATCGGCAGCACGGTCAAGTTGGCCGACACCCTCAACGCCGCCCGCGGCGGCGACACCAACCAACTCAACAGCCTGATCAACCAATCCGAAACACTCCGCGGCAGCGACGGACAGTTCGTCAACACCTGCAGCGACGCGTTGAACCGCCCCACGCCGGATCGGGTCCGCGAACTCGTCGTTGCCTGGGGCAAGCTCTACCCGCAGTTCGGTACCGTCGCCGCACTGAACCTGGTCAAGTGCCTGAACTGGCCCAGTGGATCCGCGGCCCCGGATCCGCAGAACCTCAAAGTCGACGTGTTACTGCTCGGCGTGGAACACGATCCGATCGTCGGCGGCCAGGGTGTGCCGGCGATGGCGGCGACCGTCATCAACGCCGGCGCCACCAGTCGGCGGGTGATGTGGCAGGGCGTCGGACACGGTGCCAGCATCTACGCGGCCTGCGCGCTGCCGCCGGTGCTGGGCTACCTCGAGTCCGGCGAGTTACCGGCCACCGATACCTTCTGCCCCGCCTAAGCCGCCGACACCGTGCGCCGGTGTACGGTGCGGACGTGGCCCGGGTTGCTTCCCTTCTGCAGACCGCATTCCGTCCGCGCACCGGCCCGCCGACTACCGCGGCGGTGGTGCGCACCGCGCTCTGGCCGATCGCGATCATGTCGATCATCCATCGCAGTTGGGTGCTGACGTCCAACGGCTACATCACCGATGACTGGGCGCCGGTCTACTGGGCGCTGCGGCACTTCCGGGCCAGCGAGCCGGTGTACAACGAGGCGTTCGACCAGGTTGATCCGCACTATCTCTACCCGCCGGGCGGCACCCTGCTGATGGCCCCGTTCGGCTACTTCGACTCCATCTTCGCCGCGCGCAACTGGTTCATCCTGCTCAACACGCTGGCCATCATCGCCGCAGCCTGCCTATTGGTCCGACTGTTCAACTTCTCGCTGACCTCCGTAGCGCTACCGGCACTGCTCGCGGCGATCTTCGTCACCGAGTCGGTGACCAACACCCTGGTATTCACCAACATCAACGGCTGCATCCTGCTGGCCGAGGTGCTGTTCCTGCGCTGGATGCTGGACGGCCGGGTGAGCCGACAATGGTTGGCGGGCATCGCAATCGGCCTTTCGCTGGTGGTCAAACCGGTGCTCGCGGTGCTGCTGCTGCTGCCCCTGCTCAACCGGCAGTGGCGCACGCTTGTCATGGCCATCGCGGTGCCGGTGGCGTTCAACGCGCTGGCCTGGCCCCTAGTCGTCGATCGGGGCAACTTCATCCACCGGACGCTGCCCTACATCCTGTCGACTCGCGACTACTTCAAGTCCTCGGTGTTGGGCAACGGCGTGTACTACGGATTGCCGATGTGGCTCATTGCCGCCCTGCGGGTGGGGTTCGTGGTGCTGGCGGCGTTGAGCCTGTGGCTGCTCAACCGCTACTACCGCACCCGCGACCCGCTGTTCTGGATGCTGACCTCCTCGGGTGTGCTGCTGATTGCGTCCTGGCTGGTGCTCTCCTTGGCCCAGGGCTACTACTCGATGATGCTGTTCCCGTTCCTGATGACGGTGGTGCTCAAGAATTCCGTGCTGCGCAATTGGCCGGCCTGGCTGGCCGTCTACGGCTTCCTGACACTGGACCGCTGGCTGATGTGGCGCCTACCGACGACGGGCCGATTCCTGGAATACATGAAGATCACCTACGGATGGTCGCTGATGCTGATCGTGGTGTTCTGCGTGCTGTATTTCCGTTATCTCGACGCCAAGGCTGAAGGCCGCCTCGAGGACGGAATCGACCCGGCATGGATGGCGCCGTCACGACTTCCTCCCGCGCCGAGCGTGACGCCTGCGTGACGTTCGGCCGCGACTGCTGCGCTGGCGTAACGCTCGCGGTACCGTGACGCGCATGCTGGAACTGTCCGACGACGAATGGCGTAAGCGGCTCAACGCCGCGGAGTATCGGGTGCTGCGCGAGGCCGGCACCGAACCCGCGTTCACCGGTGAATACACCGACACCAAGACCGAGGGCGTCTATCAGTGCCGGGCCTGCGGAGCCGAACTGTTCCGCAGCACCGAGAAGTTCGAGTCACACTGCGGGTGGCCGTCGTTCTTCGACCCATCGCACTCGGAGGCGGTGATCCTGCGTTCCGATGACACGCTGGGCATGCGCCGCGTGGAGGTGGTGTGCGCCAACTGCCACAGCCACCTCGGCCATGTCTTCGCCGGAGAGGGCTACCCAACCCCGACCGATCAGCGCTACTGCATCAACTCGATCTCCCTGAAGCTGGTGCCGGAGGGCCCCTAACCGGCCTACGGCAACCGGCTGACCAATTCCTCGACGCCGACCCTCGGGCCGGTGAAGAACGGGATCTCCTCGCGGACGTGCAGGCGGGCCTCGGTGGCACGCAGGTCACGCATCAGGTCGACGATCCGGTGCAACTCCGCGGCCTCGAATGCCAGGATCCACTCGTAGTCGCCGAGCGCGAAAGCCGGAACGGTGTTGGCCCGCACGTCCTTGTAACTGCGGGCGGCGATCCCGTGGTCGGTAAGCATCTTGCGCCGCTCATCGTCAGGCAGCAGGTACCACTCCAGCGACCGCACGAACGGGTACACACAGACGTAGTTGCCCGGTTCCTCACCGGCCAGAAACGCTGGCACGTGGCTCTTGTTGAACTCGGCCGGGCGATGCAACGCAACACTGCTCCACACCGGCGTGACCGCGCGCCCGAGTGTGGTGGTCCGCCGGAAGTCGCTGTAGGTGCTTTGCAACGCCTCGAGGCGTTCGGCATGGGTCCAGATCATGAAATCGGCGTCGGCCCGCATCCCCGCCACGTCATAAAGGCCACGGACCACCACGCCGCTGTCCTCTTGCTGCTTGAGGAACGTGGCGGTCTCGTCGATCACCGCGGCCCGGGTTTCGTCCTCGTAGCCCAGTACTCCGGGTCGCACCGCGAACGCCGAGAACATCACGTAGCGGACGGTGGCGTTGAGCGTGTCGTAGTCCAGTTTCGCCATGACCCCCAT
>SYAA01000319.1 GCA_005789055.1 Actinomycetota bacterium | reverse complement strand
TCCGATCACATGATGGGACTGCTGCTGCGCGAACTCGACGTCGACCCGGGCGACGTGGTGCAGCTGCCCGGACTGCTGGATCTCTCCGCGTTGTGGCAGATCTACGCCGTCGACAGACCGGCGCTCAAGGATCCGCCCTTCGTCCCCGCCACCAACCCCGCGTTCGGTGAACGCGAGACACCGAAGAGCATCTTCGCCACCCTGCGGGACGGGGACGTGCTGGTTCATCACCCCTATGAGTCCTTTTCGACTAGCGTGCAGCGTTTCATCGAACAGGCCGCCGCCGACCCGCACGTCCTGGCGATCAAGCAGACCCTCTCTCGCACCTCCGGTGACTCGCCGATCGTCAACGCGCTGATCGAGGCAGCGGCCGCGGGCAAGCAGGTGGTGGCACTCGTCGAATTGAAAGCCCGGTTCGACGAGCGGGCCAACATCAAGTGGGCCCGCGCACTGGAGGATGCCGGCGTCCATGTGGTGTACGGCCTGGTGGGACTGAAGACCCACTGCAAGACCTGCCTGGTGGTCCGTCGGGAAGGGTCGACCATCCGGCGCTACTGCCATATCGGGACGGGTAACTACAACCCGAAAACAGCCCGGCTCTACGAGGATGTCGGCCTCTTGACGGCGGCGCCGGATATCGGCGCGGATCTGACCGACTTGTTCAACTCGCTCACCGGATACTCGCGCAAGGTGGGCTATCGTAACCTGCTGGTGGCGCCGCAGGGCATCCGCAAGGGAATTCTGGAGCGCGTCGAACGGGAGATCGCCGCCCATCGCCCCGATCGCCCGGGCCGGATCCGGGTGAAGGCCAACGCGATCGTCGACGAGGGCATCATCGACGGCCTCTACCGCGCTTCCCAGGCCGGTGTCCGAGTCGAGGTCGTGGTGCGCGGTATCTGCGCGCTGCGGCCCGGCGTCGACGGTTTCTCGGAGAACATCACCGTGCGCTCCATCCTCGGCCAGTTCCTCGAACACTCCCGGGTCATGCACTTCGAAGCGATCGACGAGTTCTGGATCGGCAGCGCGGACATGATGCACCGCAATCTCGACCGCAGAGTGGAGGTGATGGCCCAGGTCCGGGATCGTCGCCTGACGTCCTACCTTGACGAGGTATTCGAGTCCACCATGCATCCGTCGACCCGGTGCTGGGAGCTGGAATCAGACGGCACCTGGACCGCGTCACCCCGGGACGGCCGCGAGGTCCGCGACCATCAGGTGTGGCTGATGGAAAAGCATCGGCAGTCTTGAGCGCAGCGAAAAGCGGCCCGCCGGTGGTGGCTGCGGGAGCAGTGCTGTGGCAGCCGGATCCTGATTCGGCAGAACCAAAGGTCGCGATCGTCCACCGCCCCCGTTACGACGACTGGTCACTGCCGAAAGGCAAGATCGATCCCGGCGAGATCGAACCGGTGGCCGCGGTCCGGGAGATCTTCGAAGAAACCGGCCAGCGCGCGCATCTGGGCCGGCGACTGGGCTCGGTGAGTTATTCGATCCCGGGCGGTACCAAGGTCGTTCACTACTGGGTGGCCCGCGGCCGCGGCGGGGAATTCGTGGCCGGCAACGAAGTGGACCGCCTGTTGTGGCTACCGGTGCCGCAGGCCTCGAAGCAACTGACCTACCCGGCCGACCGAAAAACACTCACCCGCTTCGCCAAGTCGCCAGCCGACACCCACAGCGTTCTAATCGTCCGGCACGGGACCGCGGGCCGCAAGAATCGGTATACCGGCGACGACCGGAACCGGCCACTGGATGCCCACGGCCTTCAACAGGCACAGGCGCTGGTTCCGCAATTGCTGGCGTTCGGCGTCTCCGACGTCTACGCCGCCGAGCGGGTTCGATGCACGCAGACCGTCGAACCACTGGCGCGCGCGTTGGATGTGCCGATTTCATCCGAACCCTGCCTCACCGAGGAGGCCTATGCCGCCGATCCCAAGGCTGCTCGGCGCCGAATCATGCAGATCGCCGCACACGGCGGGACGCCGGCGATCTGCACGCAGGGCAAAGTGATCCCGTACCTCATCGACTGGTGGTGTGCGCGCGACGGTGTCACGCCGGATCGTTCACGAAATCGAAAGGGCAGTACCTGGGTGCTGTCGTTGGCCAACGGACGTCTCGTCGCCGCCGACCATCTCGCCAGCCCACTGGCCGACGTCCCCCGCTCCTGAATAGCAGAACGCCGCGGACCTTGTGGTCCGCGGCGTTCCGCTGGTACACCATGCTCTTGAAAACAGTCGCCCCGGTGGGGGCGCTAGCTCCCGTGTTTAGCGACGGCCTCGGGCCGGAGCCTTGCGGGCCGGAGCCTTCTTGACGGCCTTGCGGACGACCTTCTTGGCCGCGGTCTTGCGAACCGGTGCCCTCTTGACTGCCTTGCGGGCCGGAGCCTTCTTCACAGCCTTCTTGACGACCCGCTTGACGGCGGCCTTCTTGACGGCCTTCTTGACCACGCGCTTGACGGCGGCCTTCTTGACGGCCTTGCGCACTGCGGGCTTCTTGGCCACCCGCTTGACGGCGGCCTTCTTGACGACCCGCTTGACGGCGGCCTTCTTGACGGCCTTCTTCACCACACGCTTGGCGGCGGCCTTCTTCACCACACGCTTCGCAGCAGCCTTCTTGACTACACGCTTGGCGGGGGCCTTCTTTGCAACTTTCTTCACCACAGCAGACTTCCTAACTGCGCCATCAGCGGCGCCTCGTTTTACAGCGGGTCCTTCGGTCGGGAGCTTTTGTGCACCAGAGATAATTGCTTTGAACTGCGCCCCCGGTCGAAACGCGGGGACCGACGTCGGCTTAACCTGCACCGTTTCACCGGTGCGTGGGTTACGCGCGACACGTGCGGCGCGGCGACGCCGTTCGAACACACCGAAACCGGTGATTGTCACGCTGTCACCTTTGTTCACAGCGCGCACAATGGCGCTGATCAATTCCTCAACGGCATTGGTCGCCGTACGGCGATCCGTGTCCAGTCTCGCCGTGAGAACCTCGATCAACTCTGCTTTGTTCATTCAAATCCTCCGAGACAGTGGTCCGCTCTGGACCGACTGAAAAGTACGCTAAACCCTCTTTGCGCAGATATCCATGAGCCACGCGCGGTTTCAGCAAAATGATCGAAGGAATTTTTTCGCCGCGTTTGGTACCGATGAGCGCACGATCCGGTTGCGCGGCAGGCGAGTCAAGCACACCTTCGCCGACTTGCTGGACGCCAATTAGGTCGTTGCGATGCGCGGTTTCCACCGTGCCCGCGTGGCCTCAAAGGTCTCGATGTCGTCGAGTTTGCGCAGCGTAAGACCGATATCGTCGAGTCCCTCGTAAAGCCGCCACGCTGTGTAGTCGTCGATCGCGAACGGCACCACAACTGTTCCCGCAGCGATGGTTCGGTCTTTGAGGTTGACGCTGATTTCCAACCCCGGACTTGCCTCGATGAGTTTCCACAGCAGTTCGACATCATCTTGGCTGACTTCGGCTGCCAACAAGCCTGCCTTTCCCGCGTTGCCCCGAAAAATGTCGGCGAAGCGCGACGAGATGACGACCCGGAAGCCGTAGTCCATCAATGCCCAGACGGCATGCTCGCGCGAGGAACCGGTGCCGAAGTCCGGGCCCGCGACCAACACCGAGCCCCGATCGAAGGGACTCAGGTTGAGGATGAACGAGGGGTCGTTACGCCATGCGGCGAACAATCCGTCCTCGAATCCGGTTCGCGAGACGCTCTTGAGATACACCGCCGGGATGATCTGGTCGGTGTCGACATTCGATTGACGCAGTGGCACGCCGATTCCGGTGTGGGTGCGAAAGGCATCCATGAGGTGTCTCTTTCTCCCTTAGCTCGAGCTGGGCAGATCGGCGGGTGCGGACAGCGTGCCCCGCACTGCAGTGGCGGCGGCGACGGCCGGCGACACCAGATGGGTGCGACTCCCCTTGCCCTGCCGGCCTTCGAAGTTGCGGTTC
>SYAA01000318.1 GCA_005789055.1 Actinomycetota bacterium | reverse complement strand
TGACCGTGGCGTCGTTGGCCACGATCATGCATTCCCGTCCGGACACCCGACCGATTCCGGCAATGATCCCCGCCCCCGGGCATTCGTCGTCGTACATGCCGTCGGCGGCCAGCGCAGCGATCTCCAGCAGTGGGCTGCCCGGGTCGAGAAGCCCGTCGACCCGCTCACGCGGAAGCAGCTTGCCGCGTTCGACGTGACGCTCTCGGGAGCGTTGCGGGCCCCCGAGAGCCGCGACGGCCAGCTTGCGGCGCAGTTCGGCGACCAGCGCCACATGCGCCTCACGGTGTGGGGCCGACGTTGACATCACTTCACCTTTGGTTAATCGCGACTAACTGAGTGCTATGTTAGTGGAGATTAACTCAAACGTACAGCGGGGTTCCCAGGAGGGTCCATGACAGCGCTCACCACCCGGGGCCGGCGGAAGTCCGATCGCCGCTCGCAGCTGTTGACGGCCGCCGAACACCTGATCGCCGAACGCGGGTTCCTGGCGGTCCGGATTGAAGACATCGGCGCCGCCGCCGGCATCACCGGACCGGCGATCTACCGACACTTCCCCGGCAAGGAGGCATTGCTGGTCGAACTCCTGGTCGGCATCAGCACCCGACTGCTGACGGGCGCGCAAGCGGTGCTGTCGAAAGAGTCCGACCCGGCACGCGCACTCGACGGGCTGATCGAGTTTCACCTCGACTTCGCGCTCAGCGAGCCCGATCTGATCCGTATCCAGGACCGCGACCTGGCCAACCTCCCGGCGGCCGCGCAACGTCAGGTCCGCCGGGCCCAGCGGCGCTACGTCGAGACTTGGGTGGGCGCGTTGCGCGAACTCGCGCCCGATCTTGCCGAGGACCAGGCCCGGGTGATGGCGCACGCCGCGTTCGGTCTCCTTAACTCCACTCCCCACAGCATCAAACCGGCTGCTCGATCCGCATCGACGGAGGGTTCCCGGGAGGTGCTGCGATCCATGACACGCGCCGCGTTGCGACGCAACTGACACCGACGCGCACCGCGCGGGTAATCTGCTCGGCGTGAGGCGGGCATGAGCGATCCACACTGGCCGGATTGGTCGGATCCGACGCGGGCCGCACCCAAGGCGTATCCCCCCAATCCCGATCCGGCCTCCGCTAAATCCGATCCGGCCTACGCCGCGCCGCCCTACACCCGAAGTTGGGGACCCGCCAACCCGGGACCCGGTTATTACCCGGGCTACGGCGCACCGATGAACCAGCCGACCGAACAGTTTCCGACCTACTGGCAAGCCGGCACGGGATACCCACCGCCCCCTCCGCCGCCGAAGAAGAAGTCTCCGCGCTGGCTGTGGATCGTCGCGGCGGCCGCCGTGTTACTGGTGAGCGGACTGGTGCTGGCTCTGGTGGTCGTGACGAGTTCGTCGCGGAATTCCACGATGGTCGCCCCGGCGACTCAGACGACCTCCGCGGCACCCACGACGAGACCCTCCCCGACGGCGCCGACCGCCACGACGCCTCGGGCGCCGAACCCGACGACGACACGGTCCCCGATCCCCCCGATCGCCGAAGAGCCGGTACCCACCGTTTCAGAGCAGCCGACGAGTCCCAGTGAGACCACGACGGACCCGAGCCAGACCGAGCCAGTGACTTACACCGTGACCGGAGAGGGACGCGCCATCAACATCACCTACGTCGATACCGGCGGCGTGATGCAGACCGAGTTCAACGTCGTGCTGCCCTGGAGTCGGGAGGTGAGCCTGTCGGCCCCGGCCAAGAGTTCAGCCAGCGTTGCCGTGCTCAACGTCGGCCGCGATGTGACCTGCAGTATCTCGGTCAGCGGGGCCCAGGTACGCCAGCGCACCGGGCGCGGCCTGACGATCTGCACCGGCACGGCCTAACTGTTCGCCGCGCGAACATGATCGGGCACCCGGACCAACAGCATTCCCACCAGACCAGCGGCCAGCACCAGGCAGATACCGGCCAGTCCGGCCCGGTCGGTGCCGAAGAGGTCGACGAATACGAAGAAAAGCCACGGCGCGAGGAAGGCCGCGGCCCGTCCGGTGGTGGTGTAGAGCCCGAACGCGATGCCCTCCTTGCCCTCTCCGGTCATCCGCAGCAGCAGCGTTCGCGCCGCGGACTGGGTCGGGCCGACGAACAGACACAGCAGCAGACCACACACCCAGAATGCGGTCGGCCCCGACAACACCATCAGGGTCATCCCGACAACGATCAACGCGCTCAGCGACACCACGATGACCGGCTTTGCCCCGACGCGGTCGTCAAGGCGCCCGCCTGCCACCGCCCCGACAGCTGCCACCGTCGAGGCAAAGACGCCGAAGATCAGCACGTCGGCCGGCGAAATGCCGTACACGCTCACGCCGAGAACCGCGCCGAACGCGAAGATTCCTGCGAGTCCGTCCCGGAACACCGCGCTGACCACCAGGTAGTAAACCAAATTTCGATCTCGCTGCCACTCGCCGCGAAGGTCTTCCCATAACCGCCGGTACCCACCGAAAAAACCGGGTGAGGTTTCCGGGCGGACTGCCGTGGTGGTCTTCGAGATGAGAATGAGCGGCAGGCCGAAGATCAAAAGCCACGCTGCTGCCAGAAGCATTGCAGCGCGCACATTGTGGCCGTCCTCGATAGGCAGGCCCAGCAGTCCGCGGTCAGGCCCTTCGCCGGCGATGAAACCGAAGTACACCAGAAGGAGCAAAAAGACACTGCCGGAATAACCTGCAGCCCAACCGAATCCAGATATCCGGCCCGAGTTCTGCGGCGTGGACAACCCTCGGAGCATCGCGTTGTAGGGCACGCTGGCAAGATCGCCGCACGCCGCGGTCAGTGCCAGCAAGGCCAACCCCGGCACCAGATAGCTCGGGTCGTCGCCGATGAGACTCATGGCCGCGGTGAAGAACGCCGCAAGC
>SYAA01000317.1 GCA_005789055.1 Actinomycetota bacterium | reverse complement strand
GATGAGTTCGAGCTCGTTGTAGTTGACGGTCAGACCTTGCGCCGAGGAGAACGTCTGGTGGTCGCGGGCCGCGCTCCAGATGTCGGCGTGCCGGGACAGCACCCAGTAGTCGTGCTCGGGATTGTGCGCGGTGACATGGTGCACTGGGTCGTGGTCACGCAGCGCGGCATACATCGGCCAGGGGTCGGTCCAGGTGTCGCCGGCCCGGAGCTCGAAGCCTGCCTTGTGTGATGCATCCACTGTCATGCCTTGGTCCTATGGCACCGGCACGTGGAATGTCAAACCCGGCCCTGCCCAGATCTGCGATGATCGCACCCTCAGATCACCGCACCCGGGTTGAGGATGCCGTCGGGATCCAGGGCGACCTTGATCCGCCTGTTGAGTTCCATGGCCTCCGGCCCCAGTTGGCCGGCCAGCCACGGCTTCTTCAGTCGGCCTACGCCGTGTTCGCCGGTGATGGTGCCGCCGAGGCTGATCGCCAGATCCATGATGTCGCCGAAAGCCTTGTGAGCCCGCGCCGTCATCGCGGCGTCGTCGGCGTCGTAGACGATCAGCGGGTGGGTGTTGCCGTCCCCGGCATGGGCGATCACCGAGATCATCAGTCCGGCGTCGGCGGCGATCTTCGCTACCCCGCCCACCAGGTCGGCCAGTTTGGGCACTGGTACGCCTACATCCTCGAGTAGCAGTGAGCCCTTGGCTTCGACCGCTGGAATGGCGAGCCGGCGGGCTGCGACGAAGGCCTCTCCCTCCACCGGGTCATCCGTCGAAAAGCATTCGGTGGCGCCGGCGTCGGTGAACACCTGTGCCATGAACTCGGCATCCTGGGCTCCAGTGGGGCCGCGGTCGTCGGAGGCGGCGACCATCATCGCGGCGGCGCCCCGGTCCAGGCCCATCCGCAACTTGTCCTCGACGGCGTTGATCGCGACGGCGTCCATGAACTCCAGCATCGAGGGCCGGATCTTCCCGGTGATGGCGACTACCGATCTTGTTGCGGCTTCCACCGAGTCGAAAGTGGCGACCACTGTGGCCGTGGTCGGCTGTGGCGGCAGCAATCGCAATGTCACCTCGGTGATCACCCCCAGGGTGCCCTCGCTGCCGACGAACAGTTTTGTCAGGCTCAGCCCGGCCACATCTTTGAGGCGCGGACCACCGAGTCGCACGGCGGTGCCATCGGCCAGCACCACCTGCATTCCCAGCACGTAGTCGGTGGTGACGCCGTACTTGACGCAGCACAGTCCGCCGGCGTTGGTGGCTATATTGCCGCCGATGGAGCAGATCTCGTACGACGACGGATCCGGCGGATACCAGAGTCCCTGGGCCGCAACGGCTTTCTTCACTTCGGCATTGAGCAGTCCAGGCTGCGCGACGGCAGTCCGGGTGACTGGGTCGACGGTGATCTCGCGCATCTTCTCCGTCGAGAGCACGATGCCGCCATCGACCGCCGTCGCCCCACCGGAGAGTCCGGTGCCCGCTCCGCGGGGCACCACTGGGACAAGGTGAGCGCTGGCCCAGCGCAGTACTGTCTGAACCTGCTCGGTTGAGGTTGGCCGAACCACCGCCAGCGGCATGCCGGCGTCCGGGTCCCTGGCCCAGTCGTACCGATAGGAGGCCAGGATCTCCGGGTCAGTGACGACCACGCCAGCGCCCAGTTCGTCGATCAGAGCTGTTAACGCGCTCGTCGTCATGAGTTCTCCCTAGGGCGCGGCGCGCCGTTCTGCAAAGAGTAAAGCGCAGCGACGATCGCATCAACCGACTCCTCGGTGGTCTGCTGGTCGGTCCACACAGTCACGTCGTACTCGAGGCCGTGCGAGTGGCACAGTTCGTTGCTGCGGCGGGCCAGCCCGAGTGGCCTGCCCTCGAGTTCACCGTCTGCTCTTGAGGCTTCGCGACGCTCGAGTTCCTGCACCGAGCAGAAGACCCCGACCGAGAAGATGCGAGCGCCGGATTTCTCGATGACGTCAAGGGCCTCCTCGCTCCAGTCCCTCTCTTGGAAAAAGTGGTCGATGATCAGATTTGTGCCGAGTTTGAGATGCTCACCCCAACCACGGTGAATTCCGGCCAAGAGTCGGCGGGTGTCGTCACGGAGAACGAGGCGCACCCGGGGATGTCCGTCGCTACTGCTTGTGGACCCGGAGTCGTCGACGTACTCCCACGCGGCGCGGCCGTCATGAACTTCGCGGGAGATCAGCCGTTGCAGATCACCACCGGCGAGTGTCACGAAGCTGACGGGAAAGAGCGTCTCCGCGATCAGCAACACCACGTCGTCGAACGCCACCCGCGCGAAGCTGACTGCGGGGTCGCCATCGCCAAGCGAAACCAGGCGGTCGTGGAGTGCCCGGCACAGCGTCGATTTGCCCGATGAACTCGGCCCGTTGACGAGAATCGCGACCGGGGCCGGTGCGACGTTCTCATCGCGCGTCGGGTTCATCTCGACTCTCGGTCCACGCCGAAATCCTAGGTCCGCTGACCGGGGGCGCATCGTCCAACTCGCGAAGTGCCGGGACCCACGGGCACAGCAGTGCGATCACCAACACCGGCAGCGATAGGGCCAGGAACGCCGTCGTGAGTCCGAATGCGTCCACCAGGGGGCCGGCAATCATGAACCCCACCGGACCCGCCGCATAGGCCATCGACGTCATCACCCCGACCACCCGGCCGCGCATCTGGGGGGGCGTGCGGGTCTGCATCACCGAGTTGGTGATCGGGCCGATCGGCCCGTACATCAGGCCCACGATCGCCGACAGAATCAGGATCACCGGCAGCGGCGGCAGGAATGCGATCACCGTCGCCGCTGTCCCGAAGGTAGCGACCGCGGTCAGCACGGTGGTGCGTCGCCGTGCCACCCGGGAGAGCATGGTCCAACTCAGCGCACCGACCAGGCCGCCGATCGACAGCGCCATCAACACCCAGCCCAGGTGGGCGGGTTCGTTGCGGTCGGAGAAGTACTTGGGGAACAGCACGCTCTCCATGGGCAGGTACAGACCGGTGACGGCAAGTTCGAGCAGACCCAGCGTTCGCAGCACCCGGTTGCCCCAGACGAAACGCAGTCCCTCCAGGACGCCGGAGACCACACCGTCGGGGCGGTCGTCGGGCTCGGGACGGTCGGCACCGGGCAGTCGCAGCGCTGCCATCGCCACAATCGACAACGCGAACGCCCCGGCGGTCACCCACATGGTGTTGATCCCGCCCAGGGTGGCGATGAGCAGG
>SYAA01000038.1 GCA_005789055.1 Actinomycetota bacterium | reverse complement strand
TCTGATCGACAAGGGGGTGGAAGTCGGGCCGGTGCTCAACCACGACGAGAGCGAGTCGCAGGTTGCCGAAACGCTGCATCCCGGGGTCTACATCCGCTCGTTCTACTTCTATGACCCAGACGGCATAATGTTGGAATTTGCTTGCTGGACAAAGGATTTCACCGCACGCGATACCGCCGCTGCACCCCGTACCGCGGCCGACCGCCATCCCCGACCGGCAGGCTCATCCCCGGGATTCGCGGCCCGTCGAGGCAAAGCATGATCGGCTGACTTCAGAGTCCGGCATCGCGTTGTGCCAGGGTCGCGATGGCGGACCAGTCCAGATCCCCACCGCCGGACGCCAGAAGTGCCAGGAACCGGTCGCGCAGCAGACTCGCGATGGGTAGGGGCACCCGCAGGTCCTCGGCGGCAGCCAAGACGAGGCGGATGTCTTTGATCCCGAGTCGCGCCGCGAAGCCGGCCGGCTCGAATTCCCCGCGGGCAATCAGACCGCCGTAGGTGACGTAGGCGGGCGCGCTGAACAGCGTGGACGTGATGATGTCGACGTAATCCTGCTGATCCACACCGGCCTTGGACACCAGCGCGACCGCTTCGCCGAGGGACTCGATGACTGTGGCGAGCAGGAAGTTGGCGCTCAACTTCACCACGTTGCCCACTACCGCGATATCCGAGACCCGAAAAGTGCGCTGCCCTAGTGCATCCAGCACCGGCATCAACGGTTCGACCGCCGCCGGGGGACCCGCGGCAAGAACGAAGAGTTTGCCGGCGGCGACGGCCTCCGGACGGCCCAGAACGGTTGCGGTGATGAACTGCTGTCCGGCAGCGGCATGCGCCGCCGTGAGGCGCTCGGACAGTCCGGCGCTGATGGTGCTGGCGGACACGTGGGTGGCCCCGGTACGCAACGCGGCGAGCACACCGCCCTCGCCGTTGACGACCGCTTCCACGGCGTCGTCGTTGGCCAGCATCGTGATGACCACATCGCCGGAGCAAGCCTCGGCCACGGAGGTGGCGACGGCGGCACCGCGCGCGGCGAGAACATCGGCCTTGGCCGCCGAACGGTTGTAGACCGTCACAGGGAATCCCGCGTCGAGTAGTCGGGTCGCCATCGCCGCGCCCATGTTGCCCAAGCCGACGAAACCCACCGACGGAATTCGCATCAGCCTCCGCCCCGTATCCGTACTGCAACACCCGCGGCACCGCGACGGGAAATGCGCAACGGTTTCACTCGCGTCACAGCCGATAACTGTATTCGTGCGGAGCCGCGGTGTGGTCAGAATCCCGGCTAACCTAATCCAATGACGTGGCTAGATTCGGCCACCCCGGTGCGCGGCCCTGCCGTTCCGCAACCATCGGAACTCTCGCCTGGTTTTGCCGACGCTCGATTCGTCGATGTCCTGATCGCGCACTGGCCGGTGTTCGCACTGCTCGCCGCGATCCTTGTGGCCGCCGCCGGTATCGCGCGTTGGCGCCGGGGATCCGGGCGCGGTGAACCGGTTCCGGTAGGCGATGTCGTCGGCTGGGCGGCCGTGCTGATACTGCCGCCGCTTGTCTATGTGTTTGCGCTGGCCTCTGGGTTGAGTGTGCAGGCGTCGATCTTCGCGGCGCTACTGGGCGCCACGGTGTTGCTGTGGGTGTTCAGTCTGGTCGCGGAGTTCGTTCCGGCACTCGTCGCGGTCGTCGCGACACTGGTCATTGGGCTGGCCCCACCGGACATCGCGCTGGCGGGGTTCTCCTCACCGAGCCTGCTGCTGTTGCTCGGGGTTTACGCGTTGTCGGCCGTGATCATCTCCTCCGGACTGAGTTACCGGCTCATCACTCGCCTGCTGCTTCGACTGCCGGACAAGCCGGTATGGCACCAGATCACGCTGCTGGGTTCGGGTTACGTCCTCTCACCGCTGATGCCCTCGGCTAACGCTCGTCTCTCGTTGCTCACGCCGGTGTTCAAAGACATGGCCGCGGGCCTGAACTTGCCGGCGCGCGGTCCGGCCATCACCGGGTTGCTGGCCGCGATGTTCGGCGGCGCGCTGCTCTTCTCGCCGATGATGGTGACCAGTAAATCGTCGAACATCGCCGCACTGAGCTTGCTGCCACAGCAAGTGCAATTCGAGTTCGCCGGTTTCTTCTGGCTCGTCGCGGCGGCGGTGGCGGCAATCGGGGTCACGGTGGTGCACTTGCTAGTGCTGCCACGGATCTTCCCACCCGGGACCCAACCGCCCCTGCCGCGTGAGCACATGCAGCGCCGTCTAGCCGACATGGGGCCCCTGAAGCCGGCGGAATGGATCGCCGCAGGGGGTTTCATCTTTTTCCTCCTCGGATCGGCGACGACCGGCTGGCACCACGTCAAACCGTCATACCTGGCGGGGTGCGTGTTGCTGGCACTTCTGCTAACCGGGACGTTGCTGCGCAAAGGCTTTCAGCGCGAACTGGACTGGCCGATGATCGTTTTTCTCCTTGGCATCGACAGCCTGATGCGGATCATGAACCACCTCGGGCTGGCGCAATCCCTAGCCCGGGTGGTGGGCCGTGTCTTCGACTTCGTCGACGGCCGAACCGGGGTCTTCATTCTCATCACACTGGTTGTCACGTTGGCCGTGCGTCTGGTTCTGCCGGTAACAGCAGGCATGCTCACAGCGGTCATCATTCTGCTGCCGGTCGCGGCCGCGCAGGGTATCCACCCCTGGATTTGCGTGTTCTGCGCTGCCATGTTTAGTGACATCTCGTTCTTCCGCCACCAGGGCACCAACGGGATCATGCAAATCCGGGCCGCGGGTCTGTTCGAGGAAACCGACGAACGGTCATTTCTTCGGTACAACATGGTGATGAACGCGGCCCGGGTAGCGGTCGTCTTCGCGTCGATCCCGTGGTGGCACTGGCTGGGGTTGCTATGAGGAAACCGGTTGCCACGAAACTCGTGAAGAACCTTCTCATCGGCGGCTTCATCGTGGCGTTCGTTGTGTTGCTCGGATTCTTCAACGTGACCAAGCCACGGATACTCGTACTGCATTCGGCAGCAGCGGACTCACCGTGGGTACAACAGGTCGACCGGGGTATGCGCGAGGCGCTCAAACAGAACCGAAGGCCGGTCAGCGTGGAGTGGAACTACCTCGGCTTGGGTTCACCGACCGCCACCCGAAGCGCCGAACAGGCCCGGGCCCAGGCCCGTCGGGCTATCGAACAAATGAACCCCGACGTACTGATCGCGGTGGACGATGAAGCGAACTCTCTGGTGGCCCGGGACTACATCGGCCGTGAGGCGCCGCGCATCCTGTACCTGTCGATCGACCGCACCCCGGCGGAGTTCGGCTACGCCGATGCGGCGAACGTGACGGGTATCGCGGAGCGATTGCCATGGGCGGCCGTTCGGGACGCGGTGACGGATCTGTTCCCAGGACGGTCAACAACCATGGCGGTTGTCGGGATCGACAACGAAACCGATCGGGCCGAATTGGCACAATTGCAGGCCTTCGACTGGGGTCCGGTCACGGTCGAGACGACGGCACTCGTCGCGACGGCCGGGGCCTGGCGCGATTTCGTCGGCCGGTCGGCCGGGGCGGACGTACTTCTGGTGCTCGGTGCGCAGAATCTCCCCGACGAGGGTGGCGCGGTGGTCACCGCGGCTGAACTCAATCGCTGGACTGAGGACAATGCGCGGCCAATGCCGATCGGCGTCCAGGGGGATTTCGTCGCCGACGGCGGCGGGCTGAGCCTGTCGCCGCCTCCCGATGACTACGGACAGCGTGCCATTCGTCTTGCCCTCGACTGGCTCGATGACCGGGCGACTCCCGGTCCGCCATTACCGGTTGAGTCGTCGCACTTCGACGTCGCGGTCCGACAGGCACCGTTGGCGCAGCGCCGAATCGTCCTGCCCCCCATCTACATCGAGGCGGCAAGAAGCAACGGGACGCTCTTTCCCTGAGGCCCGGTCGGGGACCTTGCCCCAAGGTTCCGGATATATTGACAAACTGTCAATTGCACCCCAGGCTGAGTCGGTGACCGCGCCGACGACGAGACGAACCCGCACGCGGGCGGCGTTGCTCGTCGCGCTTCAGGAGTTGTTGCTCGATCCGAACG
>SYAA01000316.1 GCA_005789055.1 Actinomycetota bacterium | reverse complement strand
CGCAGTGTTGCTGATTGCTTCGGTCGCGGTGTAGGTCGCGGCCGCGAGGCTCTGCGCCTCAGCGAAGAGGCCTCGGTCGGCCAAATGCTCGATGGCGATGCCGATGTAGGAGGCGCCGACCGCGTTGAGAGCCGCCGCGAAGTGCACAGAGTCGAGATCGGCACCCATCGGCATGACGGCCACCAACGCCTGCGCTGCCACTGCTGTCGCCGCACTCATCTGCGCGCTCACACCGGACTCGGCTGCCGCCGACACACCTACTGAAGCAGCGCTGACGTTGAGAACCATGGGTCGACCTCCCGTTGGACGCGGCCGGTTGCCGCGGCATCGACCTCACCGTAGAAGTGCGGTCCGGTTCTGTCGATTCACCCCGGCTCGGCTAAAGCCACCAGCGCTCGAGCACCCGGGCCAGCCCGTCGTCGTCGTTGGATGCGGTGACCTCGTTGGCCGCTTCGACCGTCTCCGGGTGAGCATTGCCCATCGCCACGCCGTGGCCGGCCCACACCAGCATCGGGACGTCGTTGGGCATGTCCCCGAAGGCGACCGTGTCCTGCGCGCCGATCTCCAGTGGCCGGGCGATCTCCTGCAGCCCGATCGCCTTGCTGATACCGATCGGGCTGATCTCTACTAGACCGTCGTTGGTCGAGTAGGTGATGTCACCAAGGAAGCCAACGTGTTTAGCCAATGCGGCGGCCAACTCCGAACTCGGCATCCCCGGTTTGCGCACCAGCAGTTTGACCGCTGGGGCACTGAGCACATCGGCGAAGGACACCTCGGTGTTGTCCGGATTGAGCCACGCGTGTTCGTAGCCGGGTGCACTGACGAACTGCGGGGTGGCCGAGTCGTGAGCGGTGCGGCCCACCCGTTCGGCGGCCAGACCGCAGCCGGGCACCGTCCGGTCCGCGATCTCGGCGAGTTCCGCAAGCACATCCACCGACAGGGTCCGCGCCGAGATCACCCGATCGGTGGCCGCGTCGTAGATGACCGCTCCGTTGGCGCACACCGCCAGTGGCGCGAACCCGAGTTCATCAACGACCGGCGCGATCCATCGCGGAGGTCGACCAGTGGCGAGGACGAACTGTGTCCCGGCCGCCATGGCGGCCACACTCGCCTCCCGCGTGCGCGCAGTGATGCGGTCCGACCCGTTGAGCAGAGTCCCGTCCACGTCGGTCGCGATCAGCGCCGGCAGCATCAGGGGTCCTGCGCGGCACGGCGCGCCCGCTTCATCAGGGTTCCTGCGCGGCACGGCGCGCCCGCTGCAGCGAATCAGCTTCATCGATAAGGGTTGCCTCGGCCGGCGTCGGCGCGCCACCGCCCAGCCGCCGCGGAACCCAATAGGCGCCCAGTGGGTGCGGATAGAGCTCTTGAACGTCGTGCAACAGCGCGGTCATCGCCGCACGCAGCGCCGCATCGAGTTCGACCGGGGTCCCGGACGGTGTCAACGGTCTACCGATCCGAACGACGATCGGAATCTTATTGCGGCCCAGGTTCTTTGGATGACCCTTGGTCCAAATGCGCTGCGATCCCCAAATGATCATCGGCACGATCGGCACCTGGGCCTCCAGCGCCATCCGAGCCGTGCCGCTCTTGAATTCCTTGAGTTCGAAACTTCGGCTGATGGTGGCCTCCGGATAGACCCCTACCAGTTCGCCGGACCGCAGTGCGCGCACCGCCTCGGCGTAGGCGGCCGCACCGGCCTGACGGTCCACCGGTATGGCGCCGGTATGTCTGATCACAAAGTTGACAATGGCGACCTTCTGCATTTCGGCCTTGGGCATCAGCCTGATCCAGCGCCCCCGTTTGCGGCCGGCTAAGCCCACCGGCAGGAAATCGACGTAGCTGGTGTGATTGGCCGCCACCACTGCTCCGCCGTGGGCGGGCAGGTTCTCCAAACCCTCGTAGGTGATCGTGATGCCCGCGACCTTGGCCGCAACAAAAGAACCGAATTCCAGGGCGCGATATACCAGTTCCATCGGCGCCTAGTCTGCCGTGCCGCTGCCGTGCTGCTGGCGGCGGGCGGCCCGTTCGGCCAATTCGGCGGTTTCGAGTTCGGCGGCTTCGGCGGGTGTGGGCGCGCCGCCACCGAGGGAGTGCGGCACCCAGAACGCGCCAGGCGGATGCGGACCGTAGGCGTCCTGAACAGCTGTGAGCAGGTGCTGCATCCGCGATCGCAACAGCGCGGTGAGTTCGGTGGCCGGCACGCTGGGCGGGATGGGTTCTCCGACGGCGATGGAGATCGGCACCTTGGGCCTCCACATATTCCGCGGGTGATCCTTGGTCCAGATGCGTTGGGCACCCCAAACGATGTGCGGGATGATCGGCACGTCGGCGGCGATGGCCATGCGTGCCGCACCCGACTTGAACTCCTTGAGTTCGAAACTGCGACTGATTGTCGCCTCGGGGTAGACCCCCACCAATTCGCCGGCCCCCAGCGCTCTCACCGCGGCATCGAATGAGGCCGCACCACTGGAACGGTCGACCGGGATGTGCCGCAGACTGCGCATGATCGGGCCGGTGACCGAGTGATCGAAGACCTCTTGTTTGGCCATGAACCGCACCAACCGAGGCGGCGTGAGGCGGTAGGAGGGTAGGCCCGCGAACGTGAAGTCGAAGTAACCGGTGTGGTTGATCGCCACCACCGCGCCGCCTACTGCGGGCAGGTTCTCCATTCCGGTGATGGTGAAACTCAAGCCCTGGATGCGCCACAGCAGACGAACAGCCGCGATGACAGTTCCGTACGCCGGTTCCACGCTCGTCAGCCTAGTGCGGCACCGGCCGCTAAACTCTCGATAGGTGCTTCTACCAGCGGAGAGGAAATTCGTGCAGGTCACCAGCGTCGGCCATGCCGGTTTTCGAGTCGATACGAACGCGGGCAGTATTCTGTGTGACCCGTGGCTCAACCCGGCCTATTTCGGTTCGTGGTTCGTGTTTCCGGACAACCGTGGCCTCGACTGGGCCGCCCTCGGTGACTGCGACTACCTCTATATCTCGCATCTGCACAAAGACCACTTCGACCCCGCACTGCTCATCGCGCATGTCAACAAAGACGCAGTGGTGCTCCTACCCGACTATCCGGTTCCCGATCTCAAGCGTGAGTTGCAGGCGTTGGGCTTTCACCAGTTTGTCGAGACCGAGGATTCCGTCAAGCACCATCTCAGTGGGCCCCGGGGTGCCCTCGACATCATGATCATCGCGTTGCGGGCTCCGGCCGACGGTCCGATCGGCGACTCCGGAATCATCATCTCCGACGGCGTCACGACGATGTTCAACATGAATGACTCCCGGCCGCTGACGCTGGATCCATTGGCCGAATTCGGCGGCGTCGATGTTCACATGACGCAGTACTCCGGAGCGATCTGGTATCCGATGGTCTACGACATGCCCGAGCGCGCCAAGCAGGCCTTCGCAATCCAGAAGCGCCAGCGCGGAATGGACCGCTGCCGGCAGTACATCGCCGACGTAGGTGCCACCTGGGTGATCCCGTCCGCCGGACCGCCATGCTTCCTGGATCCGGAGTTGCGTTACCTCAACGACGACCACGGCGATCCTGGCAATATCTTCCCCGACGAGATGGTGTTCTTGGACCAGATGCAGTTGCACGGAAATCGCGGCGGATTATTGATGATTCCGGGTTCGGTGGCGAATTTCGAAGGTGCTGAACTGATTTCACTGACCCACCCGATCCCCGATGCCGAGGTCGAAGAGATCTTCACCACCGGCAAGGCCGCCTACATCGCGGCCTACGCCGAGCGGATGGCCCCAGTGCTGACCGCTGAGAAAGCAAGCTGGGCGCCGGCCACCGGAGAGCCGCTGCTGGACCCGTTGCGAGCCCGATTCGAACCGATCATGCTTGCCAGCGACCAGATTTGCGATGGCATCGGCTACCCGGTCGAACTCAAGATGGGATCCGAGACAGTCGTGCTGGATTTTCCGAAACGCACTGTGCGCGAGCCGATTGCGGACGAAAAGTTCCGCTACGGCTTCGAAATCGCACCGGAGTTGGTTCGGACGGTACTTCGGGACAACGAGCCGGACTGGGTGAACACCATCTTCCTGTCCACCCGGTTCAAAGCCTGGCGGGTAGGCGGTTACAACGAATACCTGTACACATTCTTCAAATGTCTTACCGACGAGCGGATCGCCTACGCCGACGGCTGGTTCGCCGAGGCCCACGACGACACTTCCACAATCGCCCTGGACGGCTGGGAGGTTCAGCGTCGCTGCCCGCATCTGAAAGCCGACCTGTCAAAGTTCGGCGTGGTCGATGGCACAACGCTGACGTGCAATCTGCATGGCTGGCAGTGGGATCTGGCATCGGGTCGCTGCCTGACCAGTAAGGGCCACCCACTGCGCAGCTCGCCAGCATGACCAGGCCTCCGCGTCAGTATTACGACGATGGGCTGGTTCAATTGGACCGCCATGCACTGACTTTGCGGCGCTACCACTTTCCATCCGGAACGGCGAGAGTCATTCCGCTGCAGTCGATCCGCGGGTACCGGACGCAGCCGCTGGGAATGTGGTTGCAGCGCTTCCGCCTGTGGGGCACCTCGGATCTACGGCGTTGGCTGCCCCTGGACCCACGCCGGCCACTGAGGTCAGTTCTCATCACCCTTGACGTGCCGGGGGTCTGGCCCTCCCCGGCCTTCACCCCTGCCGAACCCGTGGACTTCCTGACGATGTTCGACGAGGTCCTCCAACGCCGCCGACCGCCGGAGACTCAGAACTGAGAAACCAGCTGACGAAGGTCGGAGGACCGCGATCCCGCGGTGTCGTAGACCCGAACGATCGCCTCGTCTCCGGGTTGCAGGTAAGTGGACTCGCCCAGTGCGGTGTAGCGCGTCGCACCGATGCCGATCAGAACGGTGTCCGGCCGGCCGCAGGCCACCATCAACGCCCCGACGTCCTCCAACGGGGTCTCGGGTGCACCTTTCTGATTGGCCAGCCGCTCGAGGATCCAGTCCAGCAGCATCTCGCCGTAGTAGGAGTAGCCCGGTAATGGGCTGTCGACTCCGTATTCCGCGGTGGTCCCGTCCGATCCACGCAGGTGACACGACAGCCGCATCGTCGCCGTGGGTCCGTCCGGGCTGAGGTCGCCGATGTCGAAGAACTCCCGTGCAACACCTTTGGAGGCCGCTCCCCAGTTCTTCTTGTCGCTGATCTTGCGTGCGTCCGGTCGGCGGATCGAACAGTCGTTGAACGCCCCGAGGGCGAAGGGGCGCAACTCGGCGACGATGTCGCCGCTCCAGCGCACTCGACACGCAAGTCCGACCTCGGGCTCGATCTGAAGGTTCAACGCTCCGTCGGCCGCCGCGGTGGTCGGCACCCGCAACGCGTCATGAGAGAGCGGGAACTCACCAAGGAAGCTGTCGTGTCCCGGGGCGTACCACGGGAATAGGCCCTTGGGTGCGTCGGGCTCACTCTTTACGGTGACGAAATCGGCTGCCTCACCGGCTTGTTCGAGATGACCGGCGAAATTTCCGGCCACACCGAAACCGAACCAGCCTCGCGCTTGGTCAAGATCGATGTCGATCATTGACGGGCCGATCATGGGCCGAGCACGTCGGTGCCGACGAAGGGCACCAGCGCAGCAGGCACCCGCACACTGCCGTCGGGTTGCTGGTGGTTCTCCAGGATCGCGACCAACCAGCGGGTGGTAGCCAGGGTTCCGTTGAGTG
>SYAA01000037.1 GCA_005789055.1 Actinomycetota bacterium | reverse complement strand
TAGGCCTGCAGCGGAATGTCAACGTGCACACCGGGCGGCACATAGATGAACGACCCACCTGACCATACTGCGGTGTTGAGTGCGGAGAACTTGTTGTCCCCGGCCGGGATCACCGTGCCGAAGTACTGCTTGAAGATCTCCGGATGTTCCTTGAGTGCGGTGTCGGTGTCGAGGAAGATAACGCCTTGGGCTTCAAGGTCTTCGCGGATCGAGTGGTAGACAACTTCGGATTCGTACTGAGCCGCCACACCCGACACCAGTCGCTGCTTCTCGGCTTCCGGGATGCCGAGGCGGTCATAGGTGTTCTTGATGTCCTCGGGAAGGTCGTCCCAGGTGGCCGCCTGCTTCTCGCTGGACCGAACGAAGTACTTGATGTTGTCGAAGTCGATGCCCTCGAGGTTCGAACCCCAGTTCGGCATCGGCTTCTTGTAAAACGTCCGCAGCGCCTTAAGTCGGACGTCGAGCATCCACTCCGGCTCGCTCTTCTTCGCCGAGATGTCGCGCACGACGGCTTCGGAGATGCCGCGCCGAGCGCTGGCGCCGGCGACGTCGGAGTCCGACCATCCGTAGCCGTAATGGCCCAGCGACGCGATCGTCTCTTCCTGGCTCAGTGTTGCAACCTCGGGGGTTGCAACCTCGGGGGTTGCAACCTCGGGGGTGGTCGTCATAGTGACGCTCCTTGCTCATCGCGGGCCGGTGGGGTCGAATCTGAAAATGGGATCAGGTTCAGCGGCACATGGGTTGTGCACGCGCAGTCGCCGTTGACGATCGACGACAATCGCTGAACGTGGGTTCCGAGCACGTCGGAAATAGCTGCCTGCTCTGCCTCGCAGAGTTCCGGGAACTCCTGCGCCACATGGGATACCGGACAGTGATGTTGACAGATCTGGATGCCCTGGATCGGTCCGCCGACCCGGGTCGTCGTGGTGGCGTAGCCGGCCTGCGTCAACGCGTCAGCGACGTCTTCCGCCGCCGCCTCGATTGCGCCATGATCGTCGGACTCTGCGGGGGCGACCCCGGCCAGAATGGTGTCGATGCGCCGGCGCGCGAAGGTACGGACCGCCTCTTCACCGCCGATTTCGCGAAGTTGGCGCATTGCTGCTGACGCAAGGTCGTCGTAGCTGTGTTCGAGCTTGGCGCGACCTGCACTGGTGAGTCGGTAGCGCTTGGCGGGACGTCCGCGGCCCGCGTGCTGCCATGCCGCCGCGGGGTTGGCTTCCGCGTCGCCGCCCTCGACCAGCGCATCGAGGTGCCTGCGCACCCCCGCGGCCGACAGGTCGAGTCGGCGGCCGATGTCGACGGCGGTGATCGAACCTGACTCCAGAAGTAGCCGCACGATGGCCCGCCGGGTCGGCCCGTCCTGGCCCGCGAGCACGCCCGAGACGGGCGAATCAGCCGGAAGGATTTTCACAACGTCAGTGTGACGCAATTGAATCGTGCGGTCTAGCAAGGGCACCCTCACTTCAATCGGGCCGCCGTCCGATGGCAGATAGAGTGCGGTAGTGGTGGCAGCCCGGCAACTCTCCCTGAGTTCGTCGATTGCGAGGCTGCACGGCGACGAGGCCATCGAGGCGCCGCCGCTGACCCGGACCGAGCTCGTCGGCATGCGCCGAACCCGGTTGTTCGGTGCGACCGGAACGGTGCTGATGGGCATCGGGGCTCTGGGGGCGGGTGCCCGGCCGGTGGTGCAGGACCCCACCTTCGGGGTGCGCCTGCTGAACCTCCCCTCCCGGATTCAGACCGTCTCGCTGACGATGACCACCACCGGAGCGGTGATGATGGCCCTGGCCTGGCTGATGCTCGGCCGCTTCACGCTGGGCCCGCGCCGGATGTCGCGCAGCCAACTGGACCGCACCCTGCTGCTGTGGATGCTGCCGCTGTTGATCGCTCCGCCGATGTACAGCAAAGACGTCTACTCCTACCTGGCGCAGAGCCAGATCGCCCGCAACGGACTGAACCCCTACGACGTCGGACCGGCGCCCGGATTGGGCCTGGATCACGTGTTCACCCTTTCGGTGCCGAGCCTCTGGCGGGAAACGCCAGCGCCCTACGGGCCGCTGTTCCTCTGGATCGGGCGCGGGATCTCGGCCCTGACCGGGGAGAACATCGTCGCCGCAGTGCTGTGTCACCGCGTCGTGGTGCTGATCGGGGTGGGACTGATCGTCTGGGCGACGCCGCGACTGGCGCAACGCTGCGGGGTCGCCGAGGTCAGTGCGCTGTGGTTGGGCGCGGCCAACCCATTGCTGCTGATGCATCTGGTGGCCGGCATCCACAACGAGGCGCTGATGCTGGGGCTGATGCTGACCGGTACCGAGATCGCGCTCAGAGGCATCGACCGGGTAGGCATCGACCGGGTGGGCGGAACTGACCCATCCGCGGCATCGTTTCGGCGGTGGGTGCCGGTGGCGTTGATCATCAGCGGTGCGGTCTTGATCACGATGTCCTCTCAGGTGAAGTTGCCGGGCCTGCTCGCGCTGGGATTCGTGGCCATGGCGCTGGCCTGCCGGTGGGGCGGCACAGTGGCGGCGTGCCTGAAGGCCGGCACCCTGTTGGGCGCGGTGTCACTGGCGGTGATGTCGTTGATCGGCTGGGCCAGCGGTCTGGGCTTCGGCTGGCTGTTCACCCTGGGTACCGCCAACGTCGTGCGCAGTTGGATGTCGCCGCCGACCCTGCTGGCCCTGGGTACCGGGCAGGTCGGCATTCTGCTCGGCCTGGGCGACCACACCACCGCGGTGTTGTCGCTGACCCGCGCGATCGGCGTGCTGTTCATCGCGATCACGGTCAGTTGGCTACTCCTGGCCGTGCTGCGCGGCCGGCTGCATCCGGTCGGCGGACTCGGCGTGGCCCTGGGAGCGACCGTGCTGCTGTTCCCGGTGGTGCAACCGTGGTACCTGCTGTGGGCCATCATCCCGTTGGCCGCCTGGGCCACTCGGCCGCGATTCCGCATCGCCACCATCGCGGTCACCCTGATCGTCGGCATCTTCGGTCCCACCGCCAACGGCGACCGCTTCGCCCTGTTCCAGATTCTCGATGCGACGGTCGCCAGTGCGGTGATCGTGGCATTGCTGATCGGCCTGACACTGCACCGACTGCCGTGGCGCTATGTGCCGGGAACCGGCGAGCGCTACAGCGGCGAAGACCTCGGCCCCGCCGCCCTCGACGCGCCCCCGGGGCGACCACCGGCGGCGCGGCACTCCCCCGACGCATACGCTGAGTCCCCGTGAGCTCCGCCCCGAGCACCCCCACGAGCATCCCGGTACGGATGCGCGGGGTGTCGAAGCGTTTTGGGTCCACCCTTGCGGTGTGCGATTTGGACCTTGAGGTCAATCGCGCCGAAGTGCTGGCGCTGCTGGGACCCAATGGTGCCGGCAAGACCACCACGGTGGAGATGTGCGAGGGCTTTCTGCGCCCGGACGCCGGAACCATCGAGGTGCTCGGACTGGATCCGTGCTCCGACAACGCGCAAGTGCGCGGACGGATCGGTGTCATGTTGCAAGGCGGCGGTGGTTACCCCTCCGCCCGAGCCGGCGAGATGCTGAACCTGGTCGCCGCCTACTCCGCGCGCCCGCTAGATCCCGCCTGGCTGCTCGACACCCTGGGCCTCACCGACGCCGCCCGCACCACCTATCGGAGACTCTCCGGCGGACAACAACAGCGTCTGGCACTGGCCTGCGCGATCGTCGGCCGGCCTGAGTTGGTGTTCCTCGACGAGCCGACGGCAGGCATGGATGCCCACGCCCGGCTGGTGGTGTGGGAACTCATCGACGCACTGCGTCGCGACGGGGTGACGGTGGTGCTCACCACGCATCAACTCAAGGAAGCCGAGGAGTTGTCCGACCGGATCGTGATCATCGACCGCGGGTCCGCAGTCGTGTCGGGCACGCCCGCTCAGTTGATGAATAGCGGCGCCGAGGATCAGTTGCGATTCACTGCACCCCGGCGGCTCGATATGTCGCTGCTGATCGCGGCGCTGCCGGAGGGATACCGGGCAGCCGAGCACACTCCCGGTGAGTACCTCGTCGAGGGCAAGATCAGTCCGCAGGTACTCGCGACCGTGACCGCATGGTGCGCGCGTCTCGACATTCTGGCCACCGACCTGCGCGTCGAGCAGCGCAGCCTTGAGGACGTGTTTCTCGATGTGACGGGAAAGGAGCTGCGATCATGAGCACACTGTTCCCTGCCGGAACCTTCAGCCCCGACGCCCGGGCAAATAGTGTGCCGCGGATGCTGGCCGCCCAGTACGGCCTTGAGTTGAAGTTGCTGCTGCGCAACGGCGAACAACTCCTGTTGACGATGTTCATCCCGATCACTCTGCTGATCGGCCTCACCCTGTTGCCGCTGGGTTCCTTCGGGGCGAACCGCGTCGCGGTGTTCATGCCGGCGATCATGGCGCTGGCCATCATTTCCACGGCGTTCACCGGTCAGGCAATCGCCGTGGCATTCGATCGCCGCTACGGCGCACTCAAACGTCTCGGCGCCACCGCGCTTCCGGTATGGGCCATCATCGCCGGCAAGGCGATGGCGGTGGTGAGTGTCGTGTTCCTGCAGGCGATCGTGTTGGGTGGTATCGGGTTGGCACTGGGTTGGCGGCCACCGGCGGCCGGCCTGCTGCTCGGCGCCGGGATCATCGCGCTGGGCACCGCGACCTTCACGGCGATGGGCCTTCTGCTCGGGGGCACCCTCAAGGCTGAGATCGTGCTGGCGATAGCCAATCTGCTGTGGTTCGTCTTCGCGGGACTGGGTGCACTCACCCTTCAGTCCGGCACGATCCCGGCCGCGCTGTCCTGGGTGGCCAGGCTGACACCGTCGGGAGCGTTGACCGAGGCACTCTCGTGGGCCGTCAGCCGATCGGGTGCGCCCGCCATTGACGGTGTTGGCATCGCCGTTCTGGCCCTGTGGGGCGCGGTAGCGACGGTGGCCGCACTGCGCTGGTTTCGGTTCACCTGATGTACCGACTCTTCCTGCGACTGGTGGACCTGCTGCCGCTGCCAAGTCTGCGAACCCAGCGGGTGATCGCCGGAGCCGTGGTCTTCACCCAGGCCGGCATTTCGGTCACCGGCGCGGTGGTCCGGGTGACCGCCTCCGGCCTGGGTTGCCCGACCTGGCCGCAGTGCTTTCCCGGAAGCTTCACGCCGGTGCCGCATGCTGAGATGCCGCTCGTGCACCAGGTTGTCGAGTTCGGCAACCGGCTGCTCACCTTTTTGGTGGTGATCACCGCCGCCGCGGCTGTCCTGGCCGTCACCCGCGCCCGCCGGCGGCGAGAAGTGCGGTTCTACGCCTGGCTGATGCCGGCCTCAACCGTCCTGCAGGCGGTAATCGGCGGCATCACGGTCTTGACCGGCCTGCTGTGG
>SYAA01000315.1 GCA_005789055.1 Actinomycetota bacterium | reverse complement strand
GCCTGGCCGGCAGCGTGTGGACGACCGACAACGACAAGGCGATGCAGATCGCCTCGCGAATCCGCACCGGCACCTACGCGGTGAACATGTATGCCTTCGATCCGGGCGCGCCGTTCGGCGGTTACAAGAACTCCGGCATCGGCCGGGAGAACGGCCCCGAGGGCATCGACGCCTACGTCGAACTCAAGAGCGTCCTGCTGCCGTTCGGCTACACGCCGAAGACGTGATGGGCTAGACCAGCACCCGGGCTAGAACAGCACCCGGGCGATCATCTCGGCGACCGCCGCGGGTTTTTCCACGCCGTCGATCTCGATGGTGTGTCGCACCGTCAGGTCGACGGTGGTGGGGTCTTTGGCGACGGCGTCGGCCAACTCTGAGCGCACCCGGATGCGGCTGCCGACGGGCACCGCGGACAGGAACCGGACTTTGTTGAGGCCGTAATTGATGACCAACTGTGCGTTCTGCACGCGGAAGTTGTCCTTGCTCAGCACGGGAATCAGCGACAGCGTGAGGAAACCGTGCGCGATCGGCGCGCCGTAGGGACTCTCGGCCTTGGCCCGCTCGACATCGATGTGGATCCATTGGTGGTCGCCGGTGACATCGGCGAAGTCGTTGACACGCTTCTGGTCGATTTCCAGCCAATCGCTGACGCCGAGTTCGGAGCCGACCAACCCGGTCGCGTCGTCGATGGAGGTAATGAGCTTCATGGGTTCCCGCTTTCGCTTGGGGTACGCCTCGCCTGACGTTCACAGAATAGAGCCGCCGAATTTTCCCGCGTTGAACACGAAACTTGTTAGCGTCGGCGAGGCAACACACTGGGCTAGCGACCGAGGGTTGCCGAAGGCGTCGAACCGCGACGCCCCAAACAGCTAAGGAGCAACTCTGTGCTCAACGCAAGGGCTCTGGTTGCCGAGTTAATCGGAACCTTCTTCCTGGTCTTCACCATTGGCATGACGGTGATCAACCCGGCCGAATACATGCAGGACATGACCGCCGACGCCGGCGTTGGCGCGTTCGCACCAATCGCGATCGGAAGCGTGCTGGCCGTGATGATCTTCGCCGGTGGACACATCTCCGGCGCCCACTACAACCCGGCGGTCACGCTGGGAATTCTGTTGCGGGGCAAGACCGACATCGCCAACGCCGTGGGCTACTGGGTGGCCCAGATCATCGGCGCCGTGCTGGCGTGGCTGGCAGTGACCGCCCTCAAGCCGGCGATGCCGCCGAGTCCCAGGATCAACAACCTGAACACCGGTGCGGCCCTGCTGGCCGAATTCCTGTTCACCTTCGCTCTGGTTTACGTGGTGCTCAACGTGGCAACGGCGAGAGAGACCGACGGCAACTCCTACTTCGGCTTCGCGATCGGCTTCACGGTACTCGCCGGTGCATTCGCGGTCGGTGGTGTCAGCGGTGGAGCGTTCAACCCGGCGGTCGCCGTCGGCGCTTCGCTGATGAACATCTTCGCCTGGGGCAACTTCTGGATCTATCTGGTCGCCGAGTTGGCGGCTGGTGTCGCTGCTGCGGTCGCGTTCAAGTTCCTGCATTCCGACCGTGAGGTGGCGGTCGCCGGCTAGCGGGCACTAGCACCTCGGGCTATGACATTTGCCATAGCCCGAGGCGCGAATACATTGCTAGGAGCAGGTCAGGGCGCTGTTATCGGCTGGTGACCCATGGTCCCGGCGCGTCGGCGCTTGCTTGCCCAAAGCGCCCGCAATAGCTTCATAAGAAGAGTTACGGTCCGTCATTCGGACCGTGCAGAACTGTGAGGAGATCGACCGTGTGGCTGATTGAGATCAGCATCGCCGGCCGCACCATCACCCGTCGTGTGCCCGGCCGACGCCGGGGTTTGTTCGGACTGGACGGACGCAACCTCCCCTGGCGCGCCACCCTGCTTCGACCGTCCACCTGAGGTGACCGGCCAGGCCCGCGGTAGCCGGGTGTCCCCCCAGAGAGTCGATCCAGAGACACCGATCAGCGTCATCAGGCGCTTCGGCATCACCACACTCGAGCGTGATCTGGCCGAGTTCACCGTGGTGGCCCACATGCCCATCGGCGGGATGTTCAACCCGTTCACCGGTCTGCCGACGGTGGCCAGCTTGGCCGTCTTGGTCGATGACGTGGCCGGCCGGGTCAACTACGACCGCTGCGGCCAAGGGCAATGGACGGTGTCCAGCGAACTGGTCGTGGAGACGAGTCCCGGCGCCGTCGCCAGCATCCTTTCCGCGCCCGATGAACCGGTGCTGGCCAGCGCACGGCCGCTGGGTCCGGCCGGCGCCACCTTGCTCTCGGTGTGCACGCTCACCCACTGCGGCACCGTTATCGGCGGCGGTACCGTGCGGACGGTGCCGGTCGACGGCGGGCCCGACGAGCCGCGGGTTCCGGGGGACGATCCGCTGGTCCGCACTTCGACGACCGCCCTTTCCGAGCTGATGGCCCTCGGGCCCCCGAGCATCGAGGACGGCGCCCAGAGACTGCATCAGCGGCCCGATCCGATGGTCAACAACCTTATCGGGATCGTCCACGGCGGCGTCAGCAGCGCCGGATTGGAACTGGTGGCCGCGGCGGCCATCAACCATGAGCAGTCCGAGCCGTTCCGAACGGCCTCAATTCGGGTCAACTTCCTACGGCCCTTCATCGCCGGTGCACAATCTGTCTATGAGGGAACCGCTCTGCGAATCGGCCGCACGTCGGCCATCGGCGACGCCAAGGCGATCGGCGACGATGGAAAAACCGCGATCATCGCCCGTGTCACCGGCTACCGGTGAGTGTCGTGGCTGACGACTTCGCCGCTCTGTGCGCCAACGAACCGGAGTTGGCGAAGCTTCGGGGCGGGCTGCGGGATTTCCTGGCTGCCGATCGCGCCGAATTCGGCTGGCAGCCTGCCGTCGACGCGTGGCTGTCCGATTGGGATGAACCGTTCAGCGCACGGCTG
>SYAA01000036.1 GCA_005789055.1 Actinomycetota bacterium | reverse complement strand
TGGGTGATCTCAACAGCGGTTGGTTCAACCCGGGCAGTGTGAACTCGGGGTTGTTCAACGTTGGGGATCGCAATACGGGGTTGTTCAACTCCGGGGATGGCAATACCGGGATCGCGAACTCCGGGGATCTCAATACCGGGTCGTTCATCAGCGGCAACCGCAGCAACGGGATCTTCTTCCGCGGTGAGGACCAGGGCCAGATCGGCATCAACCTCGGCGCCACCATCAGCGCCCTCGACGGCGGCCCCGTGGCTATCGACCTGGGCGTCGACATCCCCATCGATATCCCCATCACCGCCACCGTCACCCCGATAGAGATACCGAAGATCACACTGCAGAAGATCACGGTCGGCCCGGCACCTGTCGTCGGAGTCGCGCCGCCCAGCTTTGTCTGCTTCGTCGCCTGCTTCCCCAACCAGGTGGGCTTGAGCGTGGGTGCGGGCCCGGCCGTCATCGACCCGATCACCATCGGCTTCGCCGACAACAATGCAATCTCGGCCAGCATCGGCGGCCCGGACACCGTGATCCCGATCCGGGGCACTGCCGCGTTCGGTCCAGTCCGCATCCCGCTGATCGACATCGCAGCCGGTCCGGGATTCTTCAACTCCACCACGCGGGCGTCGTCGGGCTTCTTCAACTCCGGCGCTGGCGGCGGCTCCGGGTTCGGCAATACCGGCGCTGGGGTGTCGGGCCTGCTCAACTTCGCGCTGACCAGCCTGGGAGTGTCGGGATTGTTCAACTACGGGGCCGGGGTCTCGGGACTGTCCAACCTCGGCAAGTCACTCTCCGGGATGTTCAACACCTCGGCGGCGACACCGGCCGACCCGCCGTGGACCTCGGGCCTGGCCAACCTTGGATCCGGACTGAGTGGGCTGTTCGTCAACACGCCGTTCAACCTGGGTCTGGGTAACTTCGGCGACCGGAACGTCGGGTCGGGCAACCAGGGAGATCGGAACGTGGGCGACGGCAACACCGGAGACCGCAATCTGGGCTCCGGCAATGCCGGGGACCGCAACATCGGGTCCGGCAACCTCGGCAGCTTCAATCTGGGCTTCGGGAACTTCGGATCGAACAATATCGGCTTCGGCAACACCGGGACCGGCAACGTCGGCTTCGGCAATACCGGCAGCGGCAACATCGGCTTTGGGCTGACCGGAGACAACCAGATTGGCTTCGGGGGCTTCAATTCCGGAACGGGCAACAGCGGGCTGTTCAACTCGGGCAGCGGCAACTCAGGAATCTTCAACTCCGGAAGCCACAACGCCGGCGTGGGCAACACCGGATCCGACAACAAGGGTCTGTTCAACTCCGGGACCGGCAATAGCGGCCTCGGCAACTCCGGTGACAACAACACCGGCGCCGCCAACTCCGGCGACACCAACACCGGTGGACTCAATAGCGGCAACACCAACAGCGGATGGCTCAACTCCGGTAACGCCAATACCGGAATCGCAAACTCCGGGGACGTCAACACCGGGCTGTTCATCGCCGGCAACGACAGCAACGGTCTGCTGTGGCGCGGCGACCGGCAAGGACTGTTCGGCTTCTCCTACTCGCTGACGATCCCTGAAATCCCTTACAGCTACGCCGTTTCGCTGCCGATCGACATCCCGCTCACCGCCACGGTGAACTCGTTGGGAACCAGCAAGGTCAGCTACTCGGTCCCGCTTCCCTTCACCACCTGGGACCGGCAGGGCGCCTGCGGCGCCGGGTACTGCACCTGGACCAGTTGGGGCTTACCGATCCTGGCTTACACCCTGGATGTGTCCGGATCGCTCGGCCCGTTCTCCATCCTGGACCAGACCACCATCGACTACGACTTCGCCGACGACTTCAGCCAGTCCGGCAGCGGCACCCTCGGCCCGTTCACGGTCCTCGACGTCACCTGGCAGCAGAGTCCGGGCTACTTCAACTCGAGCACCGCACCGTCGTCGGGGTTCCTCAACTCCGGAGCCGGCGGGAACTCCGGCATCGCCAACTCCGGCACCGGCAACTCCGGAATCGGCAACACCGGGACCGACCTGTCCGGGTTCCTCACCACCCAGCTGGTCCCGACCCCCTAGCCTGTACTTCTCATGCACCCCGACCGTGAACACTTCGCCGTGCCGCCCGTTGCGCTTGTCACTGCAGAACTGCGCTTCACCGACTCGCCCCGACTGCGCCAGCAGGACACCCTCGATGCGATCGCCATCGCCTGCGAACACCGCTTCCCGATCGCCGAACCGATCACCGGAATGGCGGTTGAGCCAACCGGCCTCGGCGCCGCACCGCAACTCGTCGCCCGCCAGTCCGTCGTCCTGCGCAACGCCGAGAGCACCGAGGCGCTCACCCTGACCTCGAACTCGTTGACTTACGAAACCACGGCCTACCGCGACTTCGACGATCTCGCCGGCGTGGTGAACGACGCCTGCCGAACGTTGATCACCGCCGGCGTCGCCCCGGCGCTGACACGGGTCGGCCTGCGGTACATCAACGAGGTGCGCGTCCGAGAACCGATGTCGGAGGTGCGGGCCTGGAGCGACTGGATCGCGCCCGGTGTCCTCGGCACGCTGTCGGTAGCACCGGAGGGCGTTCCAGTGCGGGCACTGCAGGCGGCGGTGTCCTTCGACCTCGGCAACGGCGGCGGACTTCAGATCGGCTACGCCGCCGTCCCGCAGGGCAGCGTGGTGAACCATCGCTTCCTCAAACGGCCGCCGTTCGAGCCGGGCCCCTTCTTCGCGATGGACTTCGATGGCTTCTGCGATTTCAGCGCCGATCCGGCCAAGTTCCTCGACCCGGATCTGGTGGCCCGCGTTCTCCGCGGCGTGCACGCCCCCATCGGCGAAGCGTTCCAGCGCTCGCTCACCGACAACTCCCGGAGCCTGTTCCGCGCCGTACCCGTCCCCGGCCGGCACAGCCGCTGACGTCAGCCTGGTCGACGTCTCGCCGATCAATGCACGCTGGCCGGCCCGCACCAATTGTTTGCTGGCCTGAATGGGCTGCGGCTCAGCCTGATTGGGTCTCGGGATACCCGTCGGCGGCCCGGAGTTGATAGCCGGTTGGGTAGTCGCGCCGAGCGGAATTCGCTACGGCAAGAATTCTCTGACTCCACGAGCCGCCACGAACGCCACGCGAATCGGGCTCCGTAGTACCCGGGGCGGGAGATCCACAACCAGGTCATTCCATTCCCAGAGATTGCCGGTCATGTCGAACGATCCAGTAATGAGCATCGACTAGGCGCTGGTGAATACGCCGGATTTTTGCGGGATACTTGTCTGACCCAAGCAGTAGGCCGGGTCGCCGGCCTCGTCAGCGACCGCCGCGTTGGACCAGGGGGACCGCCGATGACAGTTGTCGCTATCTATCTCGTCGTCACCTTCGGTCTTGGCGGCCTCGCCATGGCTGTGCGGCTACCCCCGCTGGTCGGATTTCTCGCGGCGGGATTCGTCATCAACGCCCTCGACGTGGCGGAACTGCCCCAGCTGGACATGATGGCGGGCCTGGGCGTCACATTGTTGCTCTTTGCGATCGGCCTCAAATTGGACATTCGCATACTGCTCCGTCGCGAGGTGTGGTTGACCACATCTGCGCACATGGTGGTCAGCGTCATTCTCGGAAGCGTCGTCATGTGGCTTGCCGCGGTGGCCGGGATGGCCATGCTGGCTGGGCAGGGCATGCAGACGATCGCCCTGCTCGCTTTCGCGCTGTCGTTCTCCAGCACGGTTTTTGTGGTCAAGGTCCTCGAGGAGCGGGGCGAATCGCACGCGCTCTACGGCCGCGTCGCCATCGGCATCCTGGTGATGCAGGACATTATCGCCGTGATCTTCCTGACGGCCACCAGCGGTCACCTGCCCAGCCCCTGGGCGCTGGCATTGGTGGGTCTATGGCCGCTGACGCGGATCCTGCGCAAGATCTGGACCCGGCTGGGCCACGGAGAGATGCAGTCACTGTTTGGCATCGTGATGGCATTGGTGCCCGGGTACGCGTTGTTCTCCGCGCTCGGACTCAAGGGAGACCTGGGCGCCCTGATCATCGGGGTACTGCTGGCATCGCACCCGGCTTCGTCCGAGCTCGCGCGGTCGCTGTTTCACATCAAGGAGTTGTTGCTCGTCGGGTTCTTCGTGTCGATCGGGCTGACCGGTCTACCGGACCTGCCCACCATCGGCGTCGCACTGGTGATGGTGCTGCTCCTGCCTTTCAAGGCGGCCTGGTATGTGGTGCTGTTGTCGGTCTTGAAGCTGCGCTACCGCACGGCGTTGCTGGCGGGGCTGAGCCTGATGAACTACTCCGAATTTGGCCTGATCGTCGTGTCGGTCGGTGTCTCGGCAGGGTTGTTAGGCCAGTCCTGGCTCGTCGAGATGTCGATCGCGGTGGCACTGAGCTTCGTGGTGTCGGCATTGGTCAACAGACGTGGACATCTGATGGTCGAGAAGATCGCGGCCCGGCTTCCCGCCCAGGATGAAAGCGCATTGCATCCCGAAGAACGATCCGGCGACGCCGGCGACGCCGAGGTCGTGGTGATCGGGATGGGCCGAGTGGGATTTGCTGCCTACCAACGACTTACAGATCACTATGGACTCCGGGTGGTGGGTGTCGACTTTGACGGGCCCCGAGTCGAGCGACTCGCGGAGAAGGGCCTGCGGGTGATCGAGGGTGACGCCACCGATCTGTACTTCTGGAACCAACTGGAGCGCTCCGACTCGGTGCGCATTGCCGTGCTGGCGATGCCGCGTCACGGCGCCAACGTCACCGCGCTCGAATGTCTGCGCGAGTCGGGGTTCAGCGGCAAGGTCGCCGCCGTCGCCCGATACGACGATGAGGTGCACTGGGCCAAGGACCACGGCGTTGGCATCGCCTTCAACGTGTATGCCGGCGCGGGGTTGGAGTTGGCCGATCAGGTGGCCGGCGATGGGGCACCGGAGGAGGCAGAGGTTCAACCGGCCGACGATCGGCCCACCGCCAGCTCGTAGGGTCGCAGATCCCGGATCGGTCAGGCGCTGAACGCCTCGCCGGGGATCTCCCGCTCGCCGGCGACGATGGCCGCGATGATTCGGCGGGCCACAGCGTCGGGTTGCAGGCCTTCACGCAGCTTCGGCGCGACACCGCTGAGTGGGCGATCAGCCAAACCGGTTTCGGTGTGTGGCGGGCGCGCGTCGGTCACGGTGATTCCGGCGGCGCGTAACTCGCGGGCCAACGCCCGGTCGGCTGCGGTCATCGCGGCCTTGGAAGCCGCGTAGGCGGCCATCCCGGCGAGTGGTTGTTCGGCGACCACGCCGCTGATGTTGGCGATGAATCCGCGGGACTCGGTCAGCGCGGGCAGGGCGGCCCGCATCAGCCAGAGTGGCCCCAGGACGTTGGTCAGGAAGAGGTCTTCGATCACGTCGTCGTCGGTGTCGGCAAGTGGCCCGAAAGCGACGACTCCCGCGGCGTTCACTAGTCCGTCGAGTCGCTCGTTCGTTGCTAGTGCGGCAGCCACGATGCGTCTTCCGGCCTCGGCGTCGCGCAGATCCGCCGCCACCACGTTGCTGTTGCCGCGCGATTCAAGCCTGGTCACATCGCGTGCGACCAGGGTCAGACGAGCACCCCGTTCAGCGAGTTGGGTGGCGATGTGACGGCCGATGCCGCCGCTGGCGCCGACCACGATGATCGACGCGCCGTCGAGGCCGCGATCAGGCATGTCGTTGTGCCGCCTTCCATCGTGGTGGCCCCGTTTCGGTGGCCGCAGCCGAGATAAAAAGCGGCAAAATCGAGACATTAGTGAGCTATTAGCGCGATCGTGCATTATCGTACGCTGAGGTCTGACCATGGACCCGCGTCGCAACCCGAAGGTGAGAGATGATTCCTGCGGAACTGTCCCAAGGACAATTTGATACGGTTTACAACTTCCTGTCCCTTACGATCGCAGCACAGCTGTTCACTACGATCTTCCTGCTGGCATCCCAGCGGAGGGTCCTGCCCCGCTACCGGCAAGCGCTGGTGATTTCGGCGATTGTGACTGGCATCGCCGCCTACCACTACTTCCGGATCTTCGACTCGTTCAGGCACGCATTCGTGACTGACGCGGCCGGCGGGAAGGGCACCTACGTTCAGGCTGCGGGACAGTCGTTTAACGAGGGCTACCGCTACGTGGACTGGCTGCTCACGGTGCCACTGCTGCTGACCGAACTGGTCCTCGTGCTCGCGCTGGCCAAGAAGCTGCAGTCGTCGCTGCTGTGGCGTCTGATTCCGGCATCTGCCTTGATGATCGCGCTCGGCTACCCCGGCGAGATCAGCGGTGACAACGCCACCCGGAATATCTTCGGTCTGCTGTCCACCATTCCGTTCCTCTACATCCTCTACGTGTTGTTCGTCGAGCTGACGAAGTCGCTGGAACGCCAGCCCGAGTCGGTTCGCTCGACGGTGAGCAACCTGCGGATCCTGTTGTTCGCAACCTGGGGCGTCTACCCGATCGCCTACATCCTGCCGCTGTACTTCCCGGGTTCGGGTGCATCCGGCTGGGTGGGCATGCAGATCGGATACTCACTGGCCGACATCCTGGCCAAGTGCCTCTACGGCCTGCTGATCTACAAGATCGCCCGCCTGAAGTCCTACGCGGACGATCCCAGCTTCGCCGCCGAGGAGGGCCACCACGAGCACGATCACGTGGTCACCAGCCGCGCAGCGTAGCGGCGCCTGACGCTGGCCGGCCAACCGGCCGGCTGAGCACCCGTCCGGCCACCGGCCGGCAATGCACACTGGCACCCCCCGGGATTGTTCCCGGGGGGTGTCAGTGCATTCGGGGCCGTTTTGCTTGCCTAACTTGTCAGACCCCCCTGGGATAATGACCTCATGTTCGAGACGACACCGCCCCAGCCCGATGGCATCGACCTAGCCGACCTGGCTGACCTAGCCGACCCGATTGCCTCCGTGATCGCCGTCGAGTTGTCGCGA